>CADDZP010000282.1 GCA_902812475.1 Actinomycetota bacterium
GTGGCGACGACCAGATGTGGCCGTCGGAACAGCTGTCACAGGTCGCCGTGGCGCGCATGGGCGCCCACGGACGGGCGAGCGACGTCGAGCACCTGCACTACCCGGACGCTGGCCACGGCGCCGGAGCCCCGCCGTCTCTCCCCTCGCTGCCCCCCGTCGTCGTCCATCCGCGGCTGGGTCGGCAGGTCGCCTTGGGCGGCACCGTCGAGGCCAACCGTCTATCGGGCGCCAACGCTTGGCCCCGCATCGTCGCCTTTTTCTCCGAGGCTCTCGAGGGCCAGCCCTAGCGTCACTCAAGAGCGACGCGCTAAAGGCGGAGCAGAACGTCGTCTCGCACACCTGTCGCGATGCCGCAGTCAGCACTTCCTCGGTCGGCCCGATTCGGGCGGCAGATCGCGACGTGGCGTAGGAGGGTTCAGCGGTCGTTTAGCTCTGATCGGCAACGACCTCGGCGATGGTGCGGCGGGCGTTCGAGACCAGCAGTGGGTTTGACCGCTCGTAGTAGGGCACCTCGATGAGGGCGGTCGACAGGGCCCAGCCACGGCTTCGTGCCCACGTCGCATCGTCCACCGAGAGGACGTCGCGGAACGCCTGTCTGGCGGGGCCTGCGAATACCCGCCACGCCGCCAACATGTCGCAGGCGGGGTCGCCAACGGCCAACCCGCCGAAGTCGATGACGGCGCTCAGACGGCCGTCCCTAACCAACAGGTTCCCCGGGACAAGGTCGCCGTGGATCCATACTGGCGGCCCCGCCCATGGAGGAGCACTGACTGCGCTCCGCCACGCGGAGGACACCACCTCGGTGTCGACGGAGCCGCCAAGGGCCTCGATCGCCTCTCTCGTACGCGTGTCCCGCTGGATGAGCGGCACACCGCGGAAGAAATTGTGGGCGCCGGGTCCGGGCCCTCCCGGGAGGTCGACGCCGTGCAGACACTTCACGAAGACGGCAAGTTCTTGCGCGGCGCCGATGTCCTCGGCGATCGGGATCTCGGTGGCGTCATCGCCGGGCAGCCATCGGTGCACGTACCAGGGCCATGGATACTCCTCAATGGGCCCGCCGAACGCGATCGGCACAGGTATGGCCAGGGGCAGGAGCGGCGCCAGGGCCGGCAGCCACCTCGCTTCCTTGTCGGCCGAGTGGGCGGCCCGCTCCCTGCGGGGCAGCCTGACGGCCAGGTCGTCGCCAAGGCGATACATGGCGTTGTCGGTCCCCGCGGATGGCACCCGGCGGAGTGGGAGGGAGGCCCAGCCGGGAAGCTGCGTTGTCAGCAAGCGACGAACGAGGGCCTCGTCGACTTCCGCCTCGTCTGCGTGCATCTTCCCGTTCCCCATCACGGCGTTGGCGCCGGCATGTCAGGTCGCGTCCCGGCTCTGAAACGCCCGCTCGAACGCAGCCAGGTCGCCTTTGTAGGGCTCACTCGGCCTCGGCCAGTGGACGACGAGATCGTCGACGCCGACGTCCGCGTAGCGACCCACGGCGTCGCGGAACGACTCGGCAGACGAGAGGCCGCTGGCGAGGAGTGGGCCGGTCAGCACGAGTCGCCGAAAGCCGGCGGAATCACGGCCGATGGCGGCGCAGGCCTCCTCGAGTCGCCGGAGTTGCGAGGCGACCGCCTTGGCCGAGTTCTCGATCGTCGCCGGTTGGCTGAGCGCGCCCTCGCCGGTCGTCACCCAGATGTCGGCGAACCGTGCCGCGAGTGCCATGCCACGTCCGCCGGTGGCAGCAATGGCAAGAGGCACGCGTGGCTCCTGGATGCAGGCCGGCCGTCTGGTTGCCGCTTCGGCCGAGAAGTAGCGGCCCCGGTAGGTCGTCTCCGGTTGGCGGAGGAGTAGATCGGTCAGCTCCACGAACTCGGCGAAGCGCTCGTGCCGCTCGGCCGGGCGCATGGCGGGCTGGCCCAACACGGTGGCGTCCCAGCCGTACCCGCCCGCGCCAAGGCCGAGGATCAGTCGCCCACCGGAGATGTCGTCGACCGTGACGACCTCTTTGGCCAGGGGTACGGGATGGCGGTAGTTGGGCGTGCACACGAGAGGGCCCAAGCCGATGCGCTCGGTCACCACAGCTGCTGCCGTCAGCGTCGGGATAGCCCCAAGCCAGGGCGAGTCGCGAAGCGAGCGCCAGGCCAGGTGGTCGTAGGTCCACGCGTGATCGAACCCGAGCTGCTCCGCTCGCCGCCATATCTCCTGGGCTGCGGGCCAAGAATGCTCGGGAAGGATCACGACGCCGAACCTCACGGACCCCATGGTGCCTGCCGTCGCTACGACGCGCAGGGAAACAAGCGCGGCAGACTTCACCAGCCGCGGGCGCTCGTCGAGCTCATCGGCATTGGCGGGGCCCGACCTGTCCCGGAGAACGGCCAAGCAAGGCCATCGAAGCTGACCCAGACCGGGTCGCGGGCGTTTGTCACCCCGGGACGAATGACAACATTCCGGTTGTGGTTGTCGAAAGATGTGACCAGTGCCGATTCGACGGCGGGGAGTGGACCGATACCGGGGCTATCGAGGCGGTCGCTGCCCGCCCCTCCCGCTGGCGCGACTCGGTCTCCGGGCTGTCGTCCGACGAGTTACACCGCCGACCAGTAGCGCAGATGTGGTCGATCGCCGAATATGTCGACCATGTGCGGGAGGTCCTTTTCGGGATGAGGTTCGTACTCGACACAGTGCTCGCCGAGCCCGGCACTGACTTGGGCGAGCCACCGGAGCCACGGTTCGATCCCGAGCCCCGCATCATCGATGTCGAGGACGCACTGTCCGGCATCGAACGCGAAGCGAACGCGCTCCGAACCCGTCTCGGCGACCTACCGGACTCGTCATGGGACTCCACAGCGATCGTGGGCAGCGATGAGATCGACGTCCACTGGATCGCCCGTCACGCCGTTCATGATGCGACGCATCATCTGCTCGACGTCGACCGCCTGCGTGCGGCCCTCTGACTGACGGCCAGAGATCTTCCGGCTTCCCAAGATTCGCCGACGTCATGCGGCGAGAATGGCACCGAACGCCGGCAGGGGACGCGTTCCCAAACGGTTTGGCCATTGCAGATGTGCTCCGCAGCCGGCAATCCCGATTGGGGCGAACGGTTGGATGCCTACTGTCGGTCGGTGCTGAGGCTCCAGGGCAACCGGATCGTGCTTCGGGACTTTCTCCACGACGACCGGGAACCGTTCATCGCACTCGAGACCGACGAGGCAATGTTTACGTACATGAAGTTCCGCGTCGATCGAGCGTCCGCCGAATCGATCCAACTTCCGCGGTTGCTGCGGGAGCCGCTCCTAGATCCCAGGCCTAGCTACAACCTCGTGGTCCAAGACGCCAAAGGATTCTCGGGCTGGAGCGGAATCGACCGGATTCAAGGAACGGACAGCGCCCAGTTCGGCTGGTACCTTCGCTCGGATCGCTGGGGACGGGGCTACGCGACGGAGGCCACCCGGCTCTTGCTCGATTTCGGCTTCTCCACACTGCGTGTGGCCACGATGTGGGCAACCGCAGATCCAGAGAACGTGGCATCGCTGCGGGTGCTAGAGAAGTGCGGCCTCTCCAACCAAGGGCCGACCGACGGCGTACAGACATGGAGAGGTCTGCGTCCCCGGGTGCTGTTCACGATCGAGGCCGGACACTGGGGAGTATCGCCCCGATCATCCGAAGGCCGCGACAGTAGTGACTGACGGTCACGGGGGGTCCGCCTCGTCAAGTCACGGGCCGACAGCGGCTCTCCACTATCCCCGAAGACGAGTCGGCGAAGCGGATGGCGGGTGCCACGGAACGCCGGGACGGTGGGACACCTTCGACGCTTGCTGGCAGCGAGCGCTGCCTCGCGGCACCTCGAGGCACCGCGACGATCGTTACGGACGCGTGTTCTGGGCGATCTCCCCTGCGGCAGCAACGCCAAGTCTGCGACAGCTCTCTTCTGGGCGGGTGTCGATTGACCGCGGAAACAAGAGCGTCATCCCACGCAGAACTCGTTTCCCTCCGGGTCCTGCATGACGGCGTAGTAGTCGGTCTCGTCTTGATCGGTTCGCACGTGCGTTCCGCCAAGCTCACAGAGCCGTGCGGCCTCCGCGTCGACGAGGGGTCGCCGCTCGGCGACGGCGACGCCCGGCGCCAGCCGAATGTCTAGGTGGACGCGGTTCTTGACGACCTTCCCCTCCGGGACGCGATGGAAGAGAAGCGCCGGCCCATGGCCGTCGGGATCGACCAGCCGACTCCACTGCTCTCCCGGCTCGGCAGCCACGGCTGAGGAGAACTCCAACCAGGTGGAAAACCCCGCCGGTGGGTCGGCGATCCTGTAGTCGAGGACCTCGCTCCAAAATGCGGCGAGCGCCTCCGGAACGGCGCAATCGATGGCGATCTGGATCTCTCTCCCCATGGCGCGATGCTGCCGCAGATACGTCTTCGGCGTCTCCGGCATCTTCTGGATCGGCCCGGAACCGACTCGGTTCCGTCAGCGCCTACGACCACCGGATGTGGACACCGTCCAGGAATTCCTGCAAGACATCCCGGTCGCCACCCACGGACAGACCGGCCAGGTCGCGACGATTCCATAGCGTGAGGTAGAGATCTGACGCTTGGCCTACGACCTCGCAGTCGGAGTCGCCAGGCCCCACGAGGGTCTCGACGCCGTCTGGGCGGACGTGGACGACCCAGTCGCCTTCGGTATCTGCGCAGCGGAACCGGAGAGTCCGCGCCGGACGCGCCTGTGCGTGCCGCCGACGGCGTGTGATGAAGCAGGACAGCAGTTCGTCTGTCCCGTCGGCTGCGAAGGCTGGTGGGAAG
>CADDZP010000283.1 GCA_902812475.1 Actinomycetota bacterium
CCCCGCCCTCGGGCCACTCCAGCCGGACGTCGAGGTCGGTCGAGGCGTCCTCGTCGGTCATCGCGGCGTCCACCGTACTGGGTACGTCTCGCGGGCGAGCTACAGGTCCCGGCCGCAATGCCGAGCCTCTGAACAGGTACATTTGAGTGCCGACGAACCGGCATGAAGGCCGCCTGAAGCTGATCCGATGGAACTCGTCCGATACCTAGCGGTGCTCCGCAGCCGGTGGAAGGTCATCGTCGCGACCATCCTCGTCGCCGTCGCAGCCGCCTGGTTTCTGACGCCGCGACAGCATCTCTACAAGGCGACGAGCACGCTTTACATCGGGTCGCGCAACATCGACGTCAACAACAGCAACGTGAACCAGGTTGCTGCTCTCGACCGCTTCATCCAGACGTTCGCCGACATGATCGACAGCGCTCCCATCGCCGCAAAGGCGATCCAGCGGGCCGGCGTCGAGCGCTCGGCCGACTCTGTCGTGAACGCCACCAAGACGCGCCAGGTTGGTGGCGGCACCGGGCCGACCGGGACGACCGGCACACAGCTGCTCGCGATCGACGTCACCGACCCGAACCCGGTCGTCGCCAAGAACCTTGCCAACGGGCTTGCCGACGCCTTCGTCGAGGAAGTCCAGACCTTCGAGCCGAGCTCGCCCGCGACAGAAGGAACCATCCCTGCCCTGCCGGCGTACGTCTTCGAACAGGCCCGCTTGCCGACGTCGCCCGAACCGACGGGCCTTGCAAGCAATGTCGCCGTTGCCGCCCTCGTTGGTCTCGCGTTGGGTATGGGTGGCGTGCTCCTCGCGGATTACCTCGACATCACGGTCCGCGGCATCGATGAGGCCGAGCGCAGACTCGACCTCCCGGTGCTCGGCGCAATCCCCGAACTGGCCGCGGCTCCAAGGGGCCTGGCGGCTCCTGCCTCGCGGGCCCGAAGTCCACGAGCAGTCGTGTGAGGACGCGTCGCCGCACCGCACCTGAGGCGTTGAACCCCGTGGAAGTTCAACGTGAGGCGCTTCGCGTCTTGCGATCCAACCTGTTGGTCGCCCTCGCGGACCTTCAGAACCCGATCGTGATCGTTACCAGTCCCAACGCCGGCGAGGGAAAGACCTCGACGTGCGTCCCGCTTGCGCAGTCACTCGCGTCCGGGGGAAGTCGGGTGGTCCTCGTCGATCTCGACCTCCGTCACCCTGATGCTCATCGCATCCTCGGCGTGCCCAACGACACGGGAGTCGCCGACGTGCTTCTTGGCAAGTCCGTCGTCGATGACGCGCTCCAATACGTCCCGATGTCGCAAACGAGGGGCCTCTACTTCCTTCCGACCGGGTCCGCCGTGCCGAACCCAACGGAGCTGTTGGGAACGGGCCGAACAGTGATGCTTCTCAAGGCCCTCGCCGAGCAAGCAGATATCGTCCTGGTCGACACGGCGCCGGTGCTGCCAGTCGCCGACACGCTCGTCGTCGGACGGCTCGCGGCGGGCGCGATCCTCGTCGTGGAGACGCGTCGCACACCCGTACCCGCCGCTCTTCGCGCCAAGGAAGCGCTCATCCGCAACCAGACCCGGATCCTCGGCGTCGTGCTCAATCGCGTGCAGGCGCGAGACGCCTCATTCGCGTATGGCTATGCCTACGGATATGCCTACGGCTACGGCGACTCCAAGCCGAACGGTGACCCCGGCGCGCGTCTCACGACAGACGTATGACGCCGACCGCAGCTTGAGACTGGCATCGCCGTGCCCGTCACTCGTCGACTCAGTCAGCTCACGTCCGGCGTCATCCAAGACGAACGCATCCGCATGCCGGCCCGGCTGGCGGGGGCGGCCCTGCTGGAAATCCGAGGCCTCGCGACCGAGCACCACGGGAGGCGCCGACCACTCCGCAATGTCTACGGCGCCAGCATGTGGAAGGCCGGCAGCCAGTGGGCGAAGGCGCTCTTCGATCATGAGATCGTTGCCGACGCGACTGGTCTGGCTACTTATCCCCAAGCGGTCTTCAACGGACGAGGGCTGCGTAACAGGTTCCCAGCCCACTGTTACGTCCAGCTCTATCTGTCGTACCCGGACTACGCAGGACTCCTGAAGCGGCCGCCCTACCGCGCGTTCTACGTGGCGAGGGATCCTCGCGACATCGTCGTGTCGTGGTACTTCTCCATGCGGGACACGCATCGAGAGCTGGGCCGCGTGCCGGATCTCCGCAGGGAACTGCGGACGCTTTCGTTCTCTGACGGCCTCCTGTTCAGCATCGAGGACTTGGCGCCGTCGCTGAATGCGATGTCGACCTGGCTGGCCGCGCCATCCGAGGAGGTGGCGTTCTTCCGCCTCGAGGAGATACGGGACGATCCCGAAGCCGAGACTCGTCGCCTGCTGTCCCACTGCCAAGTGAGTCTGAGCGACGCCCAGCTCGATCGTGTGCTTCGCGACACCTCGCGAGAGGCTCTGCGGAGCAAGGACCTAGCGGCGCGATCGATGGGAGGCGAGTCCCATTACCGACAGGAGCCGTCGACACATATGAAGCACTTCGGTCCCGAGCATCACGAGCGCTTCCGGGAGCTCACCGGTGATCTTGTGGAGCAGCTCGGTTACGCCTGACGGCTGTCGCTAGCCGGCGTCGATGTGCTGGCGAATGACGGCGACGACGCGACTGGCCACTGCGTCCCACGAGCGCTCGCGCCGCACCGCGGCGCGCTGCTCCCAGACGCGGTCGTAGAGCGCGTCGTCGGCGAGAACGCCGGCGATGGTTTGCGCCAGCGTCTCCGGCCCGTCTTCTGGCTCGACGAGTGCGCCGCCGTCGGCGATCAACTCAGGCATCGCGAAAGCCCGGCGCCCGACGCACGGCAACCCCGCCGCCCTGGCCTCCGAAAACACGATGCCGTATGCCTCGAAGCGCGAAGGAAGCACGAGGAGGTCATGGTCGCTCCACAGGCTTCCAATCGCAGTACCGTCAAGGTGTCCGAGAAACCGGATCCACGTCGGCGGCGCCTGTGACATTGGCCAGCGCCGCGGACCGGCGATGGTGAGTGTGACGTTGTGCCCGCCCGTCCTCAGAAGCTCGACAGCGGTGACGAGTTCGTCCCCCGCCTTGCGGTGGAAGTCCTCACCGATGAACAACAGTCGCCCCCGCCTGGCGGGGCGCTTCTCGAGAGAAGACGGATGGTTGATCCCTCCGCCCACGACATGTACTCGCTCGCGGGGGATGCAGTCGTGTTCAACGAGCCAATCTGCGAACCACTGGCTCATCGCGAGGATCCCCGCGATGCGGTCGTAATTGCGGCGCTGCTCGTTTGCCATTCGCCTGAGGACCGCTGGTGACCTCGTCCCGACGTTGACAAAGCGATCGCTTGCGCTGTCTACCTGGTGGAGAGCAACCGAGAAGTTCATGTCCTGATAGGCGAACGTCGGGACGGTGGCAGGAGCGTCGTCGTTCGCCATGGTGACGACTGCGTCGCATCCGAGACGCTCAGCCGAGCGCCGCATGACGCGAGCAGTCTGCGCGCGATTGATCCTGCCGAATTTCCACGGAGTGCGCGTCGGTTTGTACAGAGCCCCAAGTACAAGCTTTCCGAGTACCGGACGCTGGGTGTCAATCGACACGACTTCGACTGGCTGCCGCATCATGGCGGCTCGAAGTCCCGCTGGCGTACCGGACCATGTCGACGACGCGGGCGTCCACCACGCGCATGCGAATCCAATCCTCATCCGCCGCACTGTGCCGCTCTCAGTACGACTGGGCTCAAGCTGGCTTGATCGCAAGGCGCCCGGAGTAATCGCTCCGAGCCAAGAACGGACGATTGCCGTGCGCGTGGAAATACTCGTCGACCGCACGCCTGGCGCCATCCCAGTGGCCGTAGTCGTCGACGAGGAGGACGCCACCCGGCGACAAACGCGGATAGAGATGTTCGAGCTCGTGGCGGGTCGACTCATACCAATCCGTGTCGAGGCGAAGAACGGCGATCTGGCCAGGCGCCTCCGCCGGAATCGTCTCTTCGACGCGACCTGCGACCAGGTGGAGCCGGCCGGTGGGGTAACCGGTGGCGCGCAGAAGCTCTGCCACCTGTTCCGCGCCGAACACCTCGGGCTTGAACCAATGCTCCCAGGCGCGCCGCCCAGCCGCTTCCGCGCGCTGCCATGTGGCGAGCGCAGAGCCGTCGAAGCGAGAGGTGTCGACGCTCGTCGGCTCCGTCATGCCCACGAACGTGTCATACAGGTACACGTGCCTGTCGTCGCGTCCGAGCCGTTGCAGCGTGAGAATCATCGCCAGGACCGATCCGCCTCGCCAGACACCACACTCCACGAAGGCGCCCGGTACTTCCGACGCGGTGACGTGCCGGACAGCATCCATTACGGCAACAATTCGCTCCACGCTCACAACGGTGTAGGGCTTGCACTCGTCAACGATCTGTCGTTCTTCGGGCTCAAGCGATGACTCGACCGTCATGTCATCACGTACGACGCGCCGGCCCCGGAACGTGCCCGCCAACCGGCTGAGCAGGCGGACGCGGGGTTCGCTCATCGCGTCGCCGACCGTCGTCGCTCGCGCCACCGCAGAAGGCGGCCGTAGGCGCGGGCGCGTGAGCGCTCAGGGAGCAAGCGGAGCGCCTTCGTGGCCGGCCCGCGGTCCTGCGCTGGTGTATCCCGCCAGGGCGTGCGTTCCAGCGTGGCCCACCACTGCCTGCGCCACGGATGGTTGTTCAGCGCGTGCCAGGGTTTGCAGAGCGACGGCCCTTCGAAGTGAAGGATCCCCGGTGAGCGCCGGGCA
>CADDZP010000284.1 GCA_902812475.1 Actinomycetota bacterium
CGCCCGTGTTCGATCCGGCCGTGCTCGCCGGCCACGAGCGTCCGAGCGCCGCTGCCCGCCGCCGGGCGTCGCTCGGCGAGGAACGGCGGCTGTTCTGCGAAGTGGCGTGCACGCGAGCGACGTCGACGCTTGTCGCCACGTCGGCCCCCGAGCCGGGCGTGCTCGAGAGCCGCTTCGTCGGCGACTGGCCGCTGAAGCCGGAATCCATCCCGCTCGCTCCCGGGCGGCCGCCCGTCGTGCGACCGAACACCGACGGTGGGCCGCCGCTCTACCCAGACCACACCCTGCTGCTGTCGGCCAGCCAGCTCGAGACCTACGAGGACTGCCCGCTGCGGTACTTCTACGAATACGTGCTCCGGGTGCGGGGGGACACGAACGTCTACGCCGAGCTGGGCTCACTCGTCCACGACGTCCTGCGCGCCTTCCTCGACCCCGACAACGACGACGTCGACTACAGCCTGGGTGGCCTGCGGACGCTGGCCGAGACGATGTGGCGCGACGACCTCGCCCGCTACCGCCCGCAGGTCGAGGAGGCCCGCCGCGACTTCTTCGACATGCTCGAGCGCTGGTGGAATGAAGAGGGGTCGCTCGGCAGGCCCGATGTCCTCGCCGTCGAGCGGGGCTTCGACGTGCAGGTCGGGCCCCACATGGTTACGGGCAAGATCGACCGCATCGACCGCATCGACGGCGGCCTGCGCATCGTCGACTACAAGACCGGCAGCCGGGAGACGCCCGAGAACGAGATGCCCGACAACCTGCAGTTGGCCGTGTACCACCTGGCCGCCTGCCGCGACCCCGAGCTGGCCGCCTGCGGACCGGCGACCGAGCTCGACCTCGTCTTCGTGCGCAGCATGAAGGTGCGCAGCCAGGCCGTCACCGCCGACCACGAGGCCGTCACCGAGCAGCGGGTGCTCGCCGTGGCCGACCGCGTCCTGGCGGAGGACTTCGAGCCGTCGGTCCACGCCAACTGCCGGGTGTGCGACTTCCACCGCCTGTGTCCCATCCAGGCGGCGGGCAGGGAGACGGCCGCCGATGTCTGAGCCGTCGTTCGTCCCGACGCCCGACCAGAGGGCGGCCATCACCCATCCGCTCGCACCGCTGTTCGTCGTCGCCGGTGCGGGCGCCGGCAAGACGTCGGTCATGGCCGAGCGCATCCTGTGGCTCGTCCAGGAGGGCGAGGCGACGGCCGACCAGGTCCTCGCCCTGACCTTCACGAACAAGGCCGCCTCCAACCTCAAGGAGAAGGTGCGCCAGCGCCTCGGCGCCGACGCCGACGTCACCGTGGCGACGTACCACTCGTTCGGGCAGATGGTGATCGCCGACCACGCCCTCGAGCTCGACCTGGCGCCCGGCACCACGCTCCTCAACCGGGCCCAGGCATGGCAGGTGCTCTACGGCGTGTTCGACGAACTGCGCTTCGACCGCCGCAAGGTCCTGTCACCGCGCATCCTCCTCGACGATGCCTTGGCCCTCGCGTCGCGCTGCGCCGACCACCTGCGCACGGCCGAAGAGGTCGCCGCCGACTGCGAGATCATCGTGAAGGAAGGCCGCTGGAAGATGCCCGACAAGGCGGCCGAGCGCCTCGAGCTCGCCCGCGTCGTCGAGGCCTATGAACGGCGCAAGCGCGAGCTGCACCTCATCGACTATGGCGACCAGATCCGCCTGGCCGTCCGCCTGATGCAGGACTACCCCGAGGTGGCGCGCGCCGCCCACGACCAGCACCCGGTCGTGCTCCTCGACGAGTACCAGGACACCAACTTCGCCCAGCGCCGGCTGCTCCAGCTCATATACCCCCCGGGCTCCGCCGTGACGGCGGTGGGTGACGACATGCAGTCGATCTACGCGTTCCGCGGTGCCCACCTGCTCAACGTCCTGCACTTCGCCGAGCACTTCCCGCCCGCCGACGAATTGCCGCTGCAGTCGACGTTCCGCTTCGGGGAGCGGCTCTCCCGTCTGGCCAACCTCATCCAGTCCGAGGTGGGCGACGCCCTGGCCAAGGAGCTGCGCCCCGCCGACGGCGCCGACATCGCCGACACCACTCTGGAGTGCTTTCTGGCCGCCGACGACGCCGAAGAAGCGGAGACGATCGCCGCCGACATCGCCGCCGGCGCCCGGCCGTGGAGCGACAGCGCCGTGCTCTGCCGCAAGCGGCGGTTGATCCCCGCCATCGTCGCCGCCCTCGAGGACCGGCACATCCCCGTCGAAGTCGTCGGGGCCAGCGGGCTGATGGTCCGTCCCGAGATCGTCGATTTGGTGGCCTGGCTCGAGGTCGTGTCCGACGCGTCGACGTCGGTGCCGGTGCTGCGCCTGCTGGAGGGCCCTCGCTATCGCGTCGGCAGGCACGATCTGGCCGCCCTCGCCCGCCACGCGCGCGCTGAAGGGTCCGGCGCCGTACTGGTCGACGCCTTCGGCGACCTCGACGCCGTCGAGGGTCTGTCATACGAGGGCAGGCGGCGAGTCATGGACTTCGTTGCCGAGCGGGCCCGGTTGGCTGCCCTTGCCACCCGTCTGCCGGTGCTCGACCTGGCCGAGACAATCGTCCAGCGCACGGGCCTGTGGCAGGCGGCCGGCGAGCGAGGCCGCCAGAACCTGCTGCGCTTCCTCGACTTGGCCGAGCGCTTCGCGCCCATCGACGGCGATCCTGGCCTACCCGCCTTCCTCGAGCACCTGCGACTGATCGACGAGTCCGAGGAGGACGTGGCCGAGGCCCATCCGACCGACGTCGACGCCGTCAAGGTGATGACGATCCACCAGGCCAAGGGCCTCGAATACCCGTGCGTCTACGTGCCCGGCCTGGCCGGCAAGGGAAGGTCTCGCATCTTCCCCGACCAGCAGCGGGGCGGCGAGAACCCCCTGACCAGCGGTGCCGCCCTGCCGTGGTGGCTCCAGGACGACGACCTGGGCATCCCCGACTGGCGCACGGCCAAGAACGACACGGTCATCAGCGAGCTCTTCCGCGAGCGCAAGCTGGCCGAGGAGTGGCGCCTGTTCTACGTGGCCTGCACGCGGGCCAAGGAGCGCCTGGTGTGCTCCGCCGCCCAGTGGTACCCGGGGCCAACGGAGCCCCAGGGGCCGTCGGTGTTCTACGACTTTCTCCTCCGCCACCCCGACCTCGTCATCGAGCGCTTCCACCACGACGAGCCCGAGACCGACCCCGACGTGGCGGCCAAGGAACGCAACCGAGAGGCCGCCCTGCGTCGGTACGCTCGCCGGGCCGTGGCTGTCGACGAACCGCGCCTGCTGTCCGACGACGAGCTGCCGCCCGCCGCGCCCACCCGCACGGCGCCCACGGCGCTGTCGGTGACGAGCCTGGTGTCCTACGCCCGCTGCCCCAAGCAGTTCTACTGGTCGGTGGTGCGGCCGCTACCGAGGCAGTCGTCGGCCGCCGCCCGCCTCGGCACCGAGGTGCACCGCTGGATCGAGCAGCGGGCCGGCCGCCAGCTGGCCCTGCTCGAACTCGAGCGCGAGCCCGAGACCGACGACGACGTCGACCCCGACGCCGTCCCGGCCAGCGCCGACCTGCAGACGGCGCTGCAGAAGTCCTTCCTCGACAGCCCCTATGCCGACCTAGACCCGGTGCGGGTCGAAGCGCCTTTCGTCGTGGTCGTGGGCGGGCAGATGGTCCGGGGACGCATCGACGCCGTGTACGAGCGCGATGGTCGCACCGAACTGGTCGACTTCAAGACCGGCAGCCGGCCCGCTCGCGGCGACGCCTCCGCCCGCACGCAGCTCGACCTGTACGGGATGGCGGCCGTCGACACGTGGGGGGTCGAGCCCGGCGCCTTGCGCACGACGTACTGCTACCTGCGAGCCGACGGCCCCGCCGAGATCGACGCCGTCGACTGGGACGCCCACGCGCTGGTGGCCGTAAGAGGTCGCCTCGGGCGCGCCCTCGACGGTCTGACCCTCAACCGGTACCCCACGGCGTCGGGGCCGTGGTGCCGACGCTGCGATTTCGTGGCCTTCTGTCCGGCCGGACGCGCGGCCGTCGCCGTCCTCGACGAGGAGTCCTCGCACCCGCCCCGCGCTTCCACGTAGCCTCCGCCGGTGATGGTTGCTCGCACCCGTCGAGGCGTTGCCGCCGCATTCGTGACCGCGTGTGCCGCCGTCCTGTCGGTCACGGCCGCCTTCGGTCAGACAGCCGGTCCACAGGTGAAGGCCAATCCCGACCAGGGCACCGCCGGCAGCGTGTTCACGCTGACGTTGACGGGGTTCGACTTCCTGCCCGGCTGCGACCCCCACCAGGACAAGGCGACACGCCAGACGTGCATCTACGTGGACTTCAACCAGGGCGCGAAGACGAGGACGATCGCGGTGGCGAGCGGGTCGGGCGCGTCGACGGTGAACGTCCCGCCTGCATGTACGCCGCAGGTCCAGACCCAGTGCGTCGACCCAGGCGGCGCCACCATCGTGGCCAAGAGCCCCAACGGCCAGCAGGCTCAGACCACGTTCACGGTCACCACCGCACCCCCGCCACCCACCACGACCACGGCCGCGTCGACCACGACCACGACCGCAGCCGCCACGACAACGACGGCCGCGGCCACCACCAGCAGCTCGTCGAGCACAACGGTGACCACCATCGTCCTGGCCACGACGAGCACCACTGGCGCCCCGGTTGTCGTGAAGAAGTCGTCGTCGCACAGCGACGTCCCCCGCTACATCGCGGTCGGGCTGGTCGTCGCCGCCGCTGCGGCCACCGCAGCCGTCGACACCCGCCTGCGCCGCCTGCGGGGGCCGCTGCCCTAG
>CADDZP010000285.1 GCA_902812475.1 Actinomycetota bacterium
GCGACCTCGACCTCGCCGGTGCTGAGGCCCGCGTGTGGGGCAAGGGCGACAAGGACCGCACCATGCCCCTGCCCCCGAGCTTGGTCGAGCTCTTGGGGCGTTACGTGGAGGACCGGCGGCCGCCGGGCTGTGCGGCGGAGCGGTGGCGGCGGCGGGAGGAGATCCTGCTGCGCCAGCGCCCCAGCCTCGCCCACCCCGAGGGCGCGCCCACGGGGACGGCGCCGCATGGAGGACCTCTTCTGCCGCCTGGGGAGGGCGGCGCCGGAGATCTTCGCCCGCGGCGACCTGTCCCTGCACTCCTACCGCCACGCCCTGGCCATCTTCGTCGACGGGCGGTGGGGCAGACCCTGTCGCCGCTACACGGAAGCCGCTCCCATTGGTCTACCAGTCAACCCGTGTAGTTCAACCGGTGCGGCGCCGTGCCGGGATAGCTCAGGCAGTCCCGCCCGCGCCGTAGTCGTGGAGTTGGAGCGCCGCTGGTCGCAACTCCGCCGCCATGACTCCCGTTCGCCATAGCCCAGGCCATTTGATACCGGGCTGAGAGATCTATCGGACGGTCAGCCCGTGCATTCGGGCGCCACAGGTTCCGCCGGTTCTCAGCGGCGACCGCGGATGGCTTCAGCACCGGCGGTCGCAGCCCTTCGTAGGTAGCCGCGTACCGCCGCGGGGACGTCCCTGTGGAATCGGATGTCGTTGATCAGGTCGGCGATGCGCGGTGGCGGCTGCCGCACCCTGGATGAGACAACGGTGACCTTGCTCATGCCTTCCGGGAAGATCACAAGCGTTCGCCGACCGGGTAGCGCGGCGGAAGGTGCGAGGATCCCGTCGAACAGCCCTCGGCCCGCATCGCCTATCCGGTGACAGCGGCTGTAGTCGTCGCGCGTGAGGTCTTCAGCCATGATCCCCGATTCGTTCTGCACGGCGCGATCGGAGAGGTCCAGGACGTCGAGATCGTTCACGTCGACGACGCCCACACGACGCAGTACCTCGAACGGGGAGACGCCCGGATCGAGGAAGTGGCGGAACAGCTCAGCCCACGCTGTCTGCTCCTGATTCGATGCGTACCAGACCGGCTGCCCTCCTCTTCGGTGATAACGGGGGTCTAGCTGCGCGGTGGATCCGCGTATGAAGTCGGTGGTCGGCCTGTCGGACCGTGGTGCCAGAAGCGTCCGGTGATTCGGCGCGCCGGGATTGCCGAGATGTGATCCGTTCGCAGCGTCAGACGTAGGCCCCGTCGACGAAGCCGTACGCGGCCTGGCGGACCTCCTCGACTCGCCCCTCAGCCAAGAGCTCGATCGGGCGGGCACCGTCGAGGAGTCGGTTCCGTGCGTGCAGCCATTGGCCGACGCCGCGAGGGGTGAGCGAGTCCGAGAGGATCAGGACGATGCCTCGGAGATCCTGGAGTCGGTCATAGGACTCGCCACGGATGCCGCCGTTGCGCCACGCCCGAACGGCGCGATCGGAGACGTGGGTTGCGGCGGCGACATCGCGCTGGTTCACACCGAAGGAACGAAGCGCGTTGACGATTTCGCCAGGTTCCACTGCCCGATCGAGGGTCGAGGCCACGCTCTCCTGTCGCTTCCTTGGCGATTTCCGGATTTACTTCCGGTTCTGCTTCCTCATCTTAGACGTCTTCTGCGCATTCGACAATGGGCTCGGCCGCGCCCGCTCGAGCCGGGTGGCGGCTTGGGCCAGCGCTGGTACGACCTCGGGCTTGTCGTCCAGATCTTTCAGAAGTTCGTCGAAATAGTCAGCCGGAACAACGGTTGCATCGGAGAACCTTCGGTGCGCAGCCTGCCGTGAGACGCCGTACACCCTCCCGACCTCCGCCCACGTCATGCCCCCGGCTTGGGCGTCGAGCAGAACCTGGCGCTCGAGAGCCCTGACGCCGGTGGCGAGAGCTTGTACGCCGCGGACCCGGGTCCGCGCATCGGGCGAGTCAAGGCCGTGAGCACGCCGTTGGGGCCATCGACGCCTTCGCGCGCGTTCGCGGACAAAGTACTGACAAAGCGCGGACAAACGACACGTCCGCGCAGGGTCACCCGATGGACGCGTGTCGGGAGCGCCGCCTCCGACGCCGCCTTCTGCTACGGGGCCGTCATACGGCCGGTGCCCGCACCCGGCGCTTCACCGCTGATCCGAGAAGCCGAATGTTCGCGATCGCGAACTAGCACCACACGGCGCCTCGGGGGCAAGAGCGATCGCCGTGGGGCGGAGCGCTTAAAGGGGGGCACCATCGGTCCGCCCTCGGGGGCGCGTCCGACTCCGGACGCAGCTTGC
Source organism: Actinomycetota bacterium (assembly GCA_902812475.1). Lineage (GTDB taxonomy): Bacteria > Actinomycetota > Acidimicrobiia > Acidimicrobiales > AC-14 > CADDZP01. The sequence continues at coordinate 2,281 of CADDZP010000285.1, forward strand.
CTGACACGCACGAAGGTCTTCGGCGGCGCCGTCCGGCCGTTGCGTAATGCCCGTTCTTCTGTATTGCTGACCTCTCCCGCTGACTGGTCAGAATTCAGCAATAGCCGCCATAGCGACCTGCAGACGCCGACGGCCGCGAAACTGCATCGAGTCGATCCACTCGGCGTCGCCAACGGCGGCCCCGCGATCGATGCGGGGCAGTAGGTGCTCGAGGGCGCTGGCCGTCTCGGCCCGGGCCAGGGCGGCGCCGAGACAGAAGTGAGGACCAAAACCGAAGCCGACGTGTCCGGCGGTATCGCGGTCCGGGTCGAACAGATCGGCGTCGTCCCCCCAACGGCGAGGGTCTCGGTTGGCCGACCCCAGCAGCAGGGTTACGTTGGCGTCGGCTGGCAGCTGCACCCCATGCCGCTCGATTGCCCGCATCGTGCGCCGGAAGACGTACTGCACGGGCGGATCCCACCGCAGCGTCTCTTCAATCACCTGGCCGATGCGTCCCTCGTCCTCGCGCACCCGCTCGAGTTCGATGGGATGGGCCAGTAGGGCAGCGACGGCGTTGCCAATGAGATTCGTCGAGGTCTCGGTGCCGGCGAACAGAAGCAGGGCGGCGAACCCCACCGCCTCCTCACGTGACAGCACATCCTCTCCGTGGGCCCGCACGAGCGTCGTCAAGAGATCGTCTCGCGGGTTCTCGGCCCGGTCGTCGATGCGGTGCCCGAGATCGTCGGCGAGCTGGAACATGGCGAGCGCCTCCCCGGCCTGCAGGCCGGAGGTGCGGGCGCTGCCGCTCATCACCCGGGTCATGGCGTCGGCCCAGGCCCGGAAGCGGTCGGCGTCGGCGGGGTCGGCACCCACGAGCTCCGTGATCACGCGCACGGGGAGCTTGGCGGCTAGGCCGGATACGACGTCGAAGGGTTCGTCGCCCGACGCCTCGGCCAGCAGAGCGCGCACCGTCTGGTCGATGTAGTCGTGCCAGGCGGCCATCTTCCGCGGCGTGAAGCCGCGGCTGACGATGCGGCGAAGTTCGCTGTGGTCGGGCGGGTCGACGGCCACGAGCATCCCCGACGCTTCGCTGCGCGGCAGGCGCTGCTCGCCGCTGCCGGTCGGCGCACCCATCAGCACGCCGCGCATGGCGTCCGACGAAAACGTGTCAGTGTCGGCCAGCGCCGACGCAACGTCGTCGTAGCGCGAGAACACGTAGGTCTGGGTCCCGTCCGCCCAGTACACGGGCGCCTCGTCTCGCAGCCGCTCGTACAGGGCATAGAGGTCGGTCCCGCTGGTGACGAAAGGGTCGTACTGCAGCACTGTTCTCTCCTGGCGACGTTGCCTGCTATGCGGCGGCGGGGCGGAAGTCGCTGATCGACTTCCAGCACTTGCACCCCGCCTGCCATTGGATCGTGTGGACGAAGTCGGAGCCCGTGAACTTGCCCGGCGCGAACACGCTGCGCCCGAAGATGGCGCTCGTGCGCTGGCCGAGCTGCTGTATGGAGGCCCGCCACCCGGCGCGAGTCGGGTTCGGGCCCGCTCGCTCGAGGGCGTCGAGCAGCAGCACGAAGTTGTCGCACAGCGTCAGCAGCTCGGTGGACGCCGGATCCTCGGGCCGTATCCCCGGCAGTCCGGCGTCGGTGGCGATCTTCGAGCAGAGCTCCCATCCCGGATAGGGCGGCTTGCCCGACTGCACCAGCATCGTCCCCAGCGACGCGATCCCGATGGCCCCGTCGAACTCGCCCGGGTCGAAGTTCTTGTCGGTCTGATCGCTCGTGTTCAGGAACCAGTCCGACGTCGAGTACTTCGGGTGGTACCCCTGGCTGGCGGCCGTGCTCGTGAAGATCTGCGCGGCGACGAAGTTCGACACGATCAGGACGTGGGTGACGTTCTTGAGCCGGAACTGGGTGACGATGTTCGGCGGCTGCGAGGCCACCGACTGGATGTCACAGTCGTGAAGGCCGTAGACGACGTCCTTGGCGCCCCGCGCTTTGAGGGCGGGGCCGAGCACGTTCGTGACCGTCGGCTGGGTCGCCGGGCACTTGTCGCCGAGGATGCCGACAACGGCACCCGGCGTCAGCCACCCGATGGCGGCCAGGTCTCGGGCCCACGTCACACTGATTCTGTCGACGGCGGCCTGGTAGCTGACGTCGTTGCCCCCCGACCGCTTCTCCCAGTCGGTGGACCACATGACCGAGTGCACCAGCGGCGTGTCGCCCTTGGTGCTGTTGGTGAGGCAGTCGAGAGACGCGGTGTCGAGCATCGACGCCGTGTCGACCACGCCGAACACCTTGGCATCGTCGACCATGGCCCGACAGGCCGCGGCCTGGTCGTCGACGCTGGTCGGGTCGGTGTACCGGGACACGGGGACGATCTTGCGACCGTCGACCCCCTGCTGGTTGGCCCACGCCGCCAGGGCGTTGATGTATTGCGTGCCG
>CADDZP010000286.1 GCA_902812475.1 Actinomycetota bacterium
CGCTGCCGCCGGTCGCGGGGCAATCCTCGCCTACCGGCGGCAGCGTGTCTTGTCGTCACCCGGCAAGGCTGCCAGAGGCGTCGGCGTCGACGCGTTCGCCGCACCCTCGGCCGCGAGCTTGATCCGTTGGAGTGTCAGCTCCATGCCGCGGCGCAACTGGCGGTCACGAGGCAGGAAGAGATCAGCGAACCGGATGTACCACGGCGCCCACACGAACTCGTAGGACTCGGTGACGTCGGTTCCGCCGCCGTTGGGCTCGAGGCGATAGTGCCACCGCGTCTCCTCTCGGCGATCTTTGTAAAGAGTAACGAAGGCGAATTCGCGCCCGCGGTCGGCGACGGCGATCCGTCCTCCCGCCGACCACCGCATCGGACCGATCCGATTGTGACCCTTGAAACGGGTCCCGACGGCGGGACCATCGTCGTCGACCCATTCGCAGCGGTAGCACTCCGGGCTCCACTCACCCATGCGCGGCATGTCGCTGATCAGGTCGTAGACGGCTTCCGGGCTTGCGTTGACGTGAATCGATGCCTGTCCGGATGTAGCTGCACCCATGTGTCCTCCTTGTCCGTGCGGCAGGTCGGTATTTATATCAGACGTTTGATATACTGTCGAGATGCCGAAGGTGGTTGACCATGATGAACGGCGGACGGAACTCGCCCGGGCTGCCCTGCGGGTCGTCGGTCGGGGAGGCATCCAGGCACTCACGACCCGAGGCGTCGCTGCGGAGGCCGGGTGGTCCACCGGCGTGCTCGCTCACTACTACGACAGCCGCGATCAGCTCCTGCTCGCTGCCTTCAAACTCGTGGCCCGCGACGCCGCAGTCCGCATGCGGGCCAGGCTGAGCCGAGAGCGCGACCCTGTCCGGCGAGTGTGGATCGTGTTGTCGGAAGGGGCGCCGCTCGACACCCAGCGCGTCGCCGAGGCACGAGTTTGGTTCGCCTTCCTCGGCCTCGTGGCGGGCGACGCAGCCCTCGCCGCCGAAGCCGAGGCGCGCTACGAGGGCTGGCTGGACCTTGTCGCCGAGCGGCTCGTCGAGGCTGGTCTGACGCGGCGGGAAGCGCCCGCCGCCGGCCGGCGACTTCTCGCATTCTTGGACGGCCTGACGTTGCAAATGCTGATGGCACCCGAAAGCTTCTCGTCTCACCAACTGGACCGAGAGCTTCGCCGCTACATGAAGTCAGTCCTGGAGAGCTCCTCGGGAGAAACGGCCCTCGTCGAAAGCCGGGCGTCAGCGTCGATGCCCCGATAAAACCCGCGCGGGAAGCAATGCGCTGCCCCCAAACACCGGCTCGGAGCGGTTATCCGTCGCCGTCGGCATGACCGTTCTTCCCGCGAGCACGACGGGACGCTCGCGCTGTGAGAGCCTCCACGCCCTTCAGACCCGAACCGAAATGACGACGCTGCGGCGCTGTGTTGTCATTCGGTCGCGAAGGTCGTCGCGGAGGACGATCGGCGCGATCGAGAGCCGTGTTGCGCACGATGACGTTTGACCGCGTCATTCTCTCCCCAGGGATGGAGGTTTTTCCGCGTCGATCCGGCAGGACGGATCGACTACAACCTTCGGCTCATCGCCCCGGCTGATCCGCGAAAGCTGCGCACGATCAGGCGAGAGAAGCTCTTCGCGGGCCGGGTGCCGAACCCGGATGATCCAACTGGAGTCGTCGTCAATCGCCACTGGCCCAAGCGCGGCACTACCACGTCGGCCAGGTGCTGACCGACTATCGCGCCTTCCCCGGCGAGAACCGGCCGTTCAACGCCGCTGAGGGCACCCCCCTGACCCTGCGGGTGGCGGCCATCGCCATCGGCCCAAATGAGGTCCTCAGCACGGCGGAGACGCCGAGCGGCTTGCAGATGCTGGGCACGCCCGCGTTCGCTGCCGCCCACCCGGGGAGTACGGCGTTCAACTTCGTGCTCGTTCGACTTCGGCACGGCAGCGCCGATGTGGTGTCGTTCCGCGTCGCCAGCCAGGGCGTCGCCTCACGGTTTTCCGGCCTCCCCTTCATCTTCAGCGACGAGGCCGCGGGCATCCCCCGAGTGGAGCAGGCCCATCCGCCCGCAGACACTCGCGCTAACCCTGTTCGCGGTCGTCGCTGCGGTCGCCGTGCTCCTCGTGGTTGGCCAAGGTTTGGCCCGCCAGACCTCGGCGGAGGCCGCCGACTATCCCACCCTGAACGCGATCGACATGACCCGCTGGCAGCTCATGGCGATCCCGCTCCTTCGGGCGGCCGCGGTCGCAGGCGTCGGCGCCCTGCTCGCCGTCGATGCCGCCGTCCTCGCGTCGCGCCTCACCCCGATCGGCTACGCCAGGATCGCCGAACCACACCCCCGGTTCGCGGCCAACGTGGCCTGGCTCGTCATCGGCGGCGTCGCCCTCGCGTTTGCTGTCGTACTCGTCGCCGTCCCGTCTGCGTGGCTGGCCACCCGAGGGCTGAGGACGGGAGCCCAACCCGGCGGGGCACAGACGCGGCCGTCGTGGGCGGTGGGCCGGCTGGCACGGGCCGGGGCGCCGGCACCGGTTGTCATCGGAACCCAGCTAGCGCTGGACTCCGGCCGGGGTCGCACCGCGGTGCCGGCCCGGACAGCGATCGCGAGTGTGGCGGCCTCGATCATCGTGGTCGCCCTCGTCCTGAGCTTCAGCGCCGGGCTCAACCGCCTGGTGGATCAGGACCACCGCTGGGGCCAGAACTGGGATGCCGTGGTCGACAACGACTTCTACCCCCTCCCCCTTGCCGCCGTCGCCGGGGCCTTCCCGGGCGCCGGCGTGAGGGATTACGCGGCGGGCAACTTCGGCGAGGTCGTTCGCGGCGGTCGAACCGTCTTGGCGACCGGCATCGACGGCCGTGATCCGTCGGACGCCCAGTCGTTGTGACAGTGCTCGACGGCCGGGCGGCCACGAGCAGCAGCGAGATCGCCCTGGGGGCCGAGACCCTCCGCCAGCTCCACGTGCGCGTCGGCCAGTCGGTGCAGGTGATGATCGGGCCCGCGACCCACACGTTGCGAATCGTGGGCAAGGTGGTCTTCCCGGCCTCTCCTGTGGGCACAACGTTGCGGTCCGAGCTGGGCGCCGGGGCCCAGCTCACCGCCGCAGCGCTGGCGCCGCCCCTACCCCCCGGCGCGCCTGCCGGATCCATCTACACCTACTTCCCGGTCCGGTTCGGCGCCGGGAAGCGGACTGCGCAGCTCGCTCGTCTGCGCGCGGCCGTCGACCCAATGGGCGCGTGTCCCCTCGGCCCCTGTGTCGTCACCGAACAGCAGCCCGCCACTGTGCACGGCTACGGCAACGCTCGCACCGTCGAGTACGTGCTTGTCGCCCTCGTGGCGATGCTCGGGTTGGCAGCGATCGTCTATGCCGTCGGAATGTCGATCCGGCGCCGTCGGCACGACTTCGCCATCCTGAAGGGCCTCGGGTTCGTCAGCCGCCAGCTCTCCTGGACGCTCCTCTCGCAGTCGTGGGCGCTCACGGGCGTGACCCTCGTGGTCGGCATCCCCATCGGCATCGCCTTCGGCCGCATTGCGTGGAGCGCCTTCGCAAACGGGCTGGGTGTCGGAACCGATGCGCTGGTACCCGTCGGCGCGGTGGCGATCGCTACGACTCGCGCGGTCGCGGTCGCGGCTGCTGTCGCAGCGGCGTTCGCCGTGCCTCTGGAGCGCACCGAGCCAGCCCTCGTCCTCCGCACCGAGTGAGCGTGCACCGTTCGCCTCAATGGAGTGCGTGCTTCGCGGTGGTGGATGCCGATTGCTCCCTCCCGGGACCGTCCCCGAGCGCCCGGTTCGCGCTCATGTGCATGGACGTGGTGCTCGCCCATAATGTTCCTCCTCGGCGGCCGTCCACCGCGTCCCCAACCGCCGGGAGGCGGAGCATGTGCGCCACGAGCCGCTGCGGTGAGTCACGGTGTCCATCACTCTTGCGCGACGCTGTTCACCTCCAACCCGGCGTGCGGCTCGCCTCCTCGATCCAGTTGTGCAGCTCGGGTCGCTGAACCTCCTCCAGGGTCGTGACCTTGAAGTAGCGGGTCCGACCGGTGGTGCCGAGTGGCGGTGGGCTGTCGAAGTCCGCACCGCCGAAGAACACGACATTCACCGAGACGTCGTATGCGGCTAGCTCGATGACCCACCCGAGCTCTGGTAGTCCGTAGTACGGCCTCTTCCACTTGACGGCGTACTGAAGGGCGGGGATCGTTGCTCGGATCGACTCGTCCAACAGCTTGACGATCGGCTGGAGATGCGGCATCTGGCGCACCGTCCAGTCGTCGATGTCCGAGTGGCTCGCCGATGGCTCTGGCGGCTTTCGCGATGCGTTTCCCTTGATCGTTTTCGGCATCGTGTGTCGTCCTCCGACGGCCGGCTGCAGCTGATGGCCAAGGTGTGATGGCCGGAACGACCAACTGGGCCTCTTTGTCGGTGGCCGTGGTCGCGGGTCCCAGATTGGCACACCCATCCGGACAGCCGAGGTCACGCCCCCTTCGGGCCGGGTGCGCCCCGGATTTGTCTCGGAGCGGTCCCCGTCGGAGGGCGACGTGCTTGCGCACCGCCGGTGAACTGGGTAGCATACTGAGTATGCTACTCCGAGACTTTCGACGATGAGCGTTCGGCATGCCCTCCTCGCTTTGTTGAGTCAGGGTCCGAAATACGGGCTGCAGCTGCGCCAAGA
>CADDZP010000287.1 GCA_902812475.1 Actinomycetota bacterium
GGCCCGGGCCAAGGCCGGCCAGGGCCGCGCTGCGGGCTAAGCCAGGTCGTGGGCGGAGATGCCGTCGAAGAGATCGATGTCGGGGGGCTGGCTGAGCAGGCCGCGGCAGCTCTCGGCCATCTCGACCATCTCGGGTGAGTCGAAGTGGGCGCGCTGGGCCTCCGGCGACTCCCATTTCTCGATCACCAGGTAGCGGCCGTCCCGAGTGGCGGACGCGCACAGGTCGATGTTCCGGCAGCCGGGGGCGCCCCTGCTCACGACGACGTATTTGGCCAGGACCCCGAGAAGGCGGTCGGCGTCTGAGGCGTGAAAGACCATGGTGACCACCGTTAGTGCTACCTCGTCACCCACGACCGCACGCTAGCCACCGCTGAGCGTGGCAGGAAGAGGCGCCTCTTGACCGAATAGGTATGGTGATGACTGGACCCCCCGTGTCGCGTCTCCCGCCGGAGGGAATGCTCACGTCTGAAACAGTGACGTTTTCTAAAGGCTGACTCGCAGCGACACGAAGAGGACAAGCGTGCCCAAGGAGCGTGTCGAGCGGGACGAGGAAGACCTCGTCCGGCTCTACCTGACGGATATCGGGCAGTACCCGCTGCTCACCAAGGACGACGAGGTTCGTCTGGCCAAGGCCATCGAGGCCGGCAACGAAGCGCGCTCCATCCTCGATTCCGCCGGTGAGCTCCAGCCCGCCCGTCGCCGCGAGCTGCGCCGCCAGGCCATCGACGGCGAGAGCGCCCAACGCACGTTCGTGCAGTCGAACCTGCGCCTCGTGGTGTCGATCGCCAAGAAGTACCAGGCGTCAGGGCTGCCTCTCCTCGACCTGATCCAGGAGGGCAACCTCGGCCTCATGCACGCCGTCGAGAAGTTCGACTGGCGCAAGGGCTTCAAGTTCTCGACCTACGCCACGTGGTGGATCCGTCAGGCCATCACCCGCGGCATCGCCAACACCGGCCGCACCATCCGTCTCCCGGTCCACGCCGGTGACACGCTCGCCCGCCTCCAGAAGGCCCGGGCTCGACTCGAGTTGAAGCTCGGGCGTCCGGCGACGCTGTCCGAACTGGCCGTCGAGGTCGAGATGCCCGAGGACAAGGTCACCGAGGCGCTGCGCTTCGCCGCCGAGCCCCTGTCGTTGTCGGAGCCGCTGCGCGAGGACGGCGACGCCGAGCTTGGTGACGTCGTCGAGGACCGGGCGGCCGAGTCGCCCTTCGAGGTCGCGGCCACCGCCCTGCTCCCCGAGGAGATCTCCAAGCTCCTCGGTCCCCTCGACGAGCGCGAGCGCGAGATCCTCCGCCTGCGGTTCGGCCTGGACCGGGGCGAGCCGCGCACCCTCGAAGAGGTCGGCGAGCACTTCAACCTCACCCGCGAACGAATCCGCCAGATCGAAGCCCGGGCCATGTCGAAGCTCCGCCATCCGAGCAGCGACACCGGCGCCCGCGACCTCCTCGCCGTCTAATAATCGAGGGGGAGGAAACCTTCCCCCTCGAGTTCCCCCCATCCGAGGCTCGCTTCGCTCGCGTGCGGCCGCCATCCAGGGACGCCGCCTTCGGCGGCGTGCGTGGCCGGTGCCATATAGCGGAGGTGGACGGGAATCGAACCCGCCGTCGCAGGGTCGCTGCGACCAGCCGCTTTGAAGGCGGTGGGTGCCACCAGGTCACCTGACACCTCCGGCGACGACGCTACTGAAGGAGCGCCGCCAGCGGCATGGGTCAGGTGACCAAGTCACCTACTGTCACATCGGCGACGACGCTAGCGAGCGGCTACGTTTCGGTGCATGAAGAAGCTCATCCTCCTGCTGATCCTCATCGCACTCGGAGCCGTCGCGGCCAAGAAGCTGCGAGCCGCCTGACCTCGTCGACCCTTGACGGTGGAGCCGGCGCGTGGCGCCGCTTCCACCACAGGGCAGCGATGCCGCCTGCGAACAGCGCGGTGGCACCAACGGCGGTTGGCGCTGGCGGCGGCGTCGGGACGCGATCGCGGAGCCGTACCGGCCGTTCGAAGTTGCGGACCTCCCACCCGCGCTCGCGCGCCACGCGCGCCAGTTCGCGGTCGGGGTTGACGGCGACGGGGTGGCCGACGGCCTCCAGCATGGGGATGTCGGTTGCCGAGTCCGAGTACGCCCATGACGCGCCGAGGTCGATGCCCTCGCGCTCGGCGATGTCGCGCATGCCGACCGCTTTCTGCTCGCCGTACGCGTAGAACTCCATTTCGCCCGTGTACGCCCCGTGGGCGTCGATCCGGGCCCGCGAGGCGATGGCCTCGTCGACCTCGAGGAAGTCAGCGAGCGGCTCGACGATCTCCTCGGGCGACGCCGAGACGATGAAGACCCGGCGTCCGGCGGCGCGGTGCTCCTCGATCAGCTCGAGGGCCTCGGCGTAGATGATCGGCGTGACGACGTCGGTGAGCGCCTCGCGCACGATCTTTCGCACCTGAGCCTGGTGCCAGCCCTTGGTGAGGGCGAGGACGGACTCGCGCATGCGCGCCAGCCGCGCTTCGTCTGCGCCCAGGTAGAGGTAGACGAGCTGGCCCCAGAGCGCCCGCATCATCAGGCGCCGCGTGATCAGGCCCTGCCGATAGAACGGGCGGCCGAAGGCGACCATCGACGCCCGTGCGATGACGGTCTTGTCGAGGTCGAAGAAGGCCGCCTCCATCGCAAAGGAGCATAAATACACCCTTGTTCCGGACGGGGCGACGGCCATACCGTCAACCCTGCTCTTCCCCGAGTTCTCCCTCGTCTTTGGAAACCCGTGTCTTGGGAAGGAGCAGCCATGCTGGTCGCCTGCTGGTCGGTCAAGGGCGGCAGCGGTACCACCGTCGTGGCCGCGGCAACGGGTTTGTTGCTGGCGGCGTCTGGCCACGACGTCCTCGTCGTTGACTTGGCCGGCGACATCCCTGCCGCTCTCGGCATCCCCCAGCCCGGCGGCCCCGGTGTGGCCGACTGGCTGGCCGCCGGCCGCGACGTCGAAGGCGACGCCCTTGCCCGCCTCGAGGTGGAGGCCGGCCCCCACCTCGCCGTCGTTCCTGCGGGGCGGCACCTGCCCGACGAGCCGGCCCGGGCAGAGCAGCTCGCCGAAGCGCTCGCTGCCGACGGGCGGGTCTCCGTCGTTGACTGCGGGTCGGCGCCGACGAACACGTCGATGGCGGTGGCGTCCGCCGCCGGTCTGTCGCTCCTCGTCCTGCGGCCCTGCTACCTGGCGTTGCGTCGCGCCCTGCAGGCGCCGGCCGACCCGTCCGCTGTCGTTCTCGTCGGTGAGCCGCAGCGGTCACTCGGGAAGAGCGACGTGGAGGACGTCCTCGGTCTTGAAGTGCGGGCAGCCGTGCCGTGGCGCCCGGCCATCGCCACCGCCGTCGATGCCGGCCTCCTCGGACGCCGTCTTCCCTCGCCGCTCGAACGCGCGTTGCGCGGACTGGTCGAGACGGTCGCGGCGTGAACAGCACTGCCGACCTCGCGGCGCGTGTACGCGACCGGTTGGTCGCCACTCCTCCCGAGGGCCGCCTGCAGGACCGCGTCGCCGTGCTCGTCCGCGAGGAAGCGCCGCTGCTGACTCCTGCCGCCCACGCGTCTGCGGTGACCGCCGTCGTCGCCGCTCTCGCCGGGCTGGGTCCGCTCGAGCCCCTCCTCATGGACGACCACGTCACCGAGGTCATGGTGAACGGCCCAGGGCCGGTCTGGGTCGAGCGGGGCGGACGGATCGTCGCCACCGATGTCGTGGTCGACGCACCGACGCTCGATCACCTCATCGAGAAGGTGGTGGCGCCCTTGGGGCTTCGCGTCGACCGAGCTTCACCGCTCGTCGATGCGCGCCTACCCGACGGCTCGCGCGTCAACGCCGTCGTCCCGCCGCTGAGCGTCGATGGCCCCTGCCTCACCATCCGCCGCTTCGGCGCCCGCGCCGTGCCGCTCGAGGCCTTCGCCCCGCCGGATGTGTGCGAGCTGCTGACGTGGTCAGTGCACGCCCGCATGAACGTGCTGGTCTCCGGGGGCACCGGGGCGGGCAAGACCACGCTCCTCAACGCCCTCGCCGCCTTCATCCCCGACGAGGAGAGGGTGGTCACCGTCGAAGACGCCGTCGAACTGAAGGTCCCCGGGTCGCACGTGGTACGTCTCGAGGCCAGGCCGGCAAACGCCGAAGGCGCCGGCGAGGTCCGCCTCCGCGACCTCGTCCGCAACGCTCTCCGCATGCGTCCCGATCGCATCGTGGTCGGCGAGGTGCGCGGGCCCGAAGCGCTCGACATGTTGCAGGCCATGAACACCGGCCACGAAGGCTCGTTGTCGACCTGCCACGCCAACAGCCCGGGTGACGCCCTGCGCCGGCTCGAGACCATGGTGCTGATGGGCGACGTGGCCCTGCCGCTGGCCGCCGTGCGTGAGCAGGTCCGAGCGGCGCTTGACCTGGTCGTCCAGGTGGCACGCCGCCCAGGCGGTCATCGGGCGATCGTGGCGGTCGACGAGGTGGTGGACGGAGCGGCCGACGCCGACGTCGGCGCCCGCACGCGCCGACTCGCCGACGAGAGCGGCCTGCACGATCTGCCCATCCGTCCCCCACGCGCCGCCGCTCCGCCGCCGCCGGCCGCGACATCGGGGACGGGATGACTCCGGCCGCCGTCGCCATGGGTGTCGCTGTCGCCGCCTGCGCGGCGCTCGTCGGCAG
>CADDZP010000288.1 GCA_902812475.1 Actinomycetota bacterium
TCGTCCATCCGCCTCAGCGAGCGGGCGGCCAGGGCGTAGGAGAAGTTGGGGCCGGCGCTGACGGTGCCGCCGTACTCGGACATCCAGTCCATCCACCGGGATGGCGATGCGAGGAAGTCTTGGGGGGCGGCGAGCACGAGGTCGCGGCCCGCAATCATCGGCAGGGTCAGCATCCCGATGAGGCCCATGTCGTGGTACAGCGGCAGCCACGACACGAAGACGTCGTCGTCGACCAGCCGGCCGGCGGTCGCAGCGGCGTCGAGGTTGGCGATGATCGCCCGGTGCGGCAGCATCACGCCCTTCGGGTCCGACGTGGCGCCACTCGTGAACTGCAGTACGGCCAACGAATCGGGGTGGACCTTGGGCGGCTCGTACGCGGCCCGCTGCGACGCCAGCTCGGGCAGGAGGACGGTGGTGGGGTCGCCGGGCTCGGGCTGGAAGAAGGCGGCCAGCTCGGCGTCGAGCAGCAGCAGCGTGACGTCGGCGCGGCGGATGCGGGTACGCGTCTGGGCGACGAACTCCTCGATCGACGCCAGGCGCATCGGCAGCGGCAGGACGACCACGGCGGCGCCGGTCAGCCACGTGGCCTGAATGGCGGTGACGAGCGTCCGGGTGGTGGGCCCCATGAGAGCGACGTGGTCACCGGGCGAGACGCCCCGGGTCTGGAGGGCACCGGCCATCGCCCGGGCCTCGTCGTGCAGCCGCGCCCACTCCACGCGTTCCGGGTGGTCCGCGGTGACGAAGGTGATCGCCGCGGCCCCGGCGCCGGCGGCGTCTTCGATGCGCGTCAGGAGAGAGGGCTCCGCCTGGGTCATAAGGCGTTCGACCCGGCGGCGGCGCCGAGCGTTACAGATTTGGTTTGCGGCCCGCCAGGAGGGCGAGCTCGCGCCACTTCCAGAAGCACTCGACGTCGGTGAAGCCGATCTCCCGGAGCCAGCGGAGCTGGGTCTCAGGAGCAACCAGCTGGTTGGACGGGTCTTCCGTCTCCGGGCTCGATCCGATCAGCCCGAGGAACTCCTCGTGGAGCGTCTGGGTGGGCGACGCCACGTGCTCCAGGTTGGCAAAGGTCCCCCCCGGCTCGAGAAGTTCGAAGACCTCGCCGTACAGCGCCCGCTTGCGGTCGTCCGAGCAGTGGTGGATGGCGAAGGCGGACACGATCACGTCGAACGTGCCCAGGTCGGGCAGCGGGGCGTTGAGGTTGTGGTCGACGACGTCGACGTCGTCGGCGTGAAACCGGGCTCTGGCCTGCTCGAGCATGTGCGGCGAGAAGTCGACGGCCACGCCCGGGCCACCGATCATCGCCATCACCTTTCCGTCACCGCAGCCGAGGTCCAGGACCCGCCTCGGGTTGGCGGGGAGGATCTGGAGCAGTTCGGAGTAGGCGACGTCGATGCGGGGCAGCCCGTCGCGCCGATCGAGGAAGCCCCGGGCGTGGTCGGCGTCCGCCCACTCGTTGGTCTCGGGAACGGCGTTGGCTTGGCTCACGGGCCGATCTCCGGGCGGACGGTGGCCTCGCCTCGGGCCTTGACGCGCAGGACCTTGTTCACGGCGTTGAGGTAGGCACGGGCCGAGGCCTCGACGACGTCGGTGGACACGCCCCGGCCACTGACCTTCACGCCACCGGCGTCCAGCTGGACGATGACGTCGCCCAAAGCGTCCACACCCCCTGTCACCGACGACACGTTGAAGTCGGTGAGCGTGGCGTCGACGCCTGTCGCCGCCTTGATGGCCTTGCAGGCGGCGTCGATCATGCCGTCGCCCTCGGCCGTCGCCTCCTTCTTCTCGCCGCGGCGCGTGACGACGATGCGGGCCCGGGGCTCGGCCACGGTGCCCCCGCTGACTTCGAGCTCCTCGAAGGCGTAGGCCTGCTCGACACTGGTGCCGAGCTCTTCGGCCACGATCGCCTCGAGGTCGGCATCCGTGAGCTCGACCTTGCGGTCGGCCAGCTCCTTGAAGCGGGTGAACGCCGAGTTGAGGGCGTCGCCCTGGAGCGACAGGCCCATCTTCTCCAGCTCGGAAGCGAAGGCGTGGCGCCCGGAGTGCTTGCCGAGCACGATCTGGCTGCCCCTCTGGCCGACCTTGGACGCGTCGATGATCTCGTAGGTCGTGCGCTCGGCGAGGACGCCGTGCTGGTGGATGCCGGACTCGTGGGCGAACGCGTTGCGGCCCACGACGGCCTTGTTGTACTGGACGGGGTAGCCGGTGAGGCGGCTCACGAGCCGGCTGGTGCGGGCGAGCTCCTCGGTGTTGACGCCGGTGTCCAGGCCGTCGAACTGGTCGGGACGGATCTTGAGGGCCATCACGACCTCTTCGAGCGCGGCGTTGCCCGCCCGCTCGCCGAGCCCGTTGACGCACACTTCGACCTGGCGTGCGCCGTTCTTGATGCCGCTGAGCGAGTTGGCCACGGCGAGGCCGAGGTCGTTGTGGCAGTGGGTGGAGATGACGTACTCGCCCGTCACCGTGTGGCGGACGTAGCTGATGATGCTGCCGAAGTCCCACGGGATGCCGTAGCCGACAGTGTCGGGGATGTTGAGGGTCGTGGCGCCGGCGTCGACGGCCGCCTGCAGGACCTCGATCATGAAGTCGAGCGGCGTGCGCGTGGCGTCCTGGGGACTGAACTCGACGTCGTCGGTGTGCTCCCGGGCCCGGCTCACGCCCTGGCGCGTCTCTTGGACGACCTGTTCGGCCGTCATCTTGAGCATGTGCTCCATGTGGCTCGGGCTCGTCGAGATGAAGACGTGGATGCGGGCCCGCTCGGCGGGCCTGACCGCGTCCCAGCACCGGTCGACGTCGGCCAGATGGGTGCGGGAGAGCCCGGCGATGACCGGGCCCTCCACGGTCTTGGCGATGGCCTGGACCGCCTCGAAGTCGCCCTCGCTGGCGACGGGGAAGCCGGCCTCGATGTAGTCGACACCGAGTCGAGCGAGCTGCTCGGCGATCTCGAGCTTCTCCCCCGCGTCCAGGGAGATGCCCGGGGACTGCTCCCCGTCGCGCAGCGTGGTGTCGAAGATGATCACGCGGTCGTCGCTCATCTCGGTGTGCCTTTCGTGGTATGGGCCAGAGAAACAAAAAACCTCTCGGCCTGTCGGCACGAGAGGTTGGCGAGTCGCCGTATGGGGCGCTCGCCTCTACATAAGCAGGAGGATGCTGGTCGGGGCCATGTCCCTTGCATGGTCGCAGGCTCCGCGAACTACGTCAAGCCGCGGACCACAATGGAGCGTGATGCGTCGCCGTCTGCTCCTGCTCGTTGTCATCGTCGGCTTGGGATTCGTCGTGGCCCGCACGAGGCGCGCCGCGCTGGCGCCCGAGCCCGACCGTGACCCGTGGTCGACCGAACCGCCCGTCGCCCTCGACGTCCAGCCGGCACCCTGGGTCGAGCCCGTCGACAGCGAGTGCCCTCCGACCCACCCGGTCAAGGCGAAGATGTCGAGCGGCATCTTCCACGTCCCCGGCGGTGCGATGTACGCCCGCACCAAGCCCGACCGCTGCTACCTCGACGCCGCCGCGGCCGAAGCCGACGGCCTCCGCCCCGCCAAGCGGTAGCGCTACCGCGCGGTACACGCGGAGTGCGCCGCGGCGGCGCGAATCCAAGCAAACCTCTCCGATCTTGCTTCCGTGCTCCGTTCGTTCCCGTTTGCCGGCGCCAAAAAGAATTTCGGAGAGGTTCGGGAGTCGAGTCGACGAGCGCTCAGTGTCACACGCCTCCGGCATGCTGCATGTCACGACGCAAACACGGTGCATTCCGGAGTGGCTGCTCGTCGCAGCAAGCGGGCGAACGACGAGGGTCATCGACTATCGCGCCTCCGCCTGGCTGTACGGGCTCGATGGCATCGACGAACCTCAACCAGAGTTCTCCGTGCCCCACGGCGCATGGCGTCGAGGACCGTTCGATCACCAGAGACGACGAATCGACGACTTGGAGATCGTGGAGATCGACGGGCTCCTCGTCGCATCAGTGAGCCAGACGTTGGTCGACTTGGCGGCGGTCGTCGACTTGGACGTGGTTGAGCGGGCCGCGGAGTCAGCTCTGAGGCGACAACTTGTGCGGGAGGCCGCACTCCGCGAGTTCGCCGACGAATGGGCGTTCCACCGCCACGGCGTGCCGGGCCTGCGCGAGGTGCTTCATCGACGGCGCGTCGGTGAAGCGCCCACAGGGAGCGACCTGGAGACGTTGAACCTGCAGGTTTGGCGCCGCGACCGACGCCTACCCCGGCCGGAGCGCCAGTGGCCTGTCCTCGACCATGACGACGAGCTCGTGGGCTTCGCCGACTTCGGTTTCCCGCCAAGGCTCTTCGTCGTCGAGGACGACGGGTTCGAGACACACGGCAAGACGAAGGAGCAACATCAGTACGACCTCAACCGGCAGAACCGGATGAGCGATGCCGGTTACCACCTCCGGCGCTTCACGCACGCCGACGTCACGAGGCGTCCGAGGTACGTCTGCCGAGAAACACTCCACGGTCTCACGGCCGCACCATTTGCGCCTTTACCTCTCCGATCCTGAAATTGGACGCTGAAAACCGGCACATTCGGAGCGCCCAACCAACTTCGGAGAGGTTTCTAGGCGCTTTCGATGCCGGGCTCGATGCCGGGCGCGGTGCCGGAAAGAGGCGGGCGGTGCCGGAAAGGGGCGGGCGGTGCCGGAAAG
>CADDZP010000289.1 GCA_902812475.1 Actinomycetota bacterium
CGCGTGGTGAGCTCTTGGAGGTCCGCGCCGCTGATCTTCGCTTCACGCCCGACGAAGTGTCCACCTACTTCCGGGAGGCGATGGGGATCGACCTCAACGTCGGCGAGGTCGGAGCGCTTGAGGCGCGGACCGAAGGATGGATCGCCGCGTTGCAGCTGGCCGCGCTGTCGATGCAGGGCCGCGATGACGTCGAGGCCTTTATCGAAACCTTCGCCGGCGACGACCGCTTCGTGGTCGACTATCTCGTCGAGGAGGTCCTCGAACGCCAGAGCGAGGAAATCCGAGCGTTTCTATTGGCGACGTCCATCCTCACGCGTCTCGAAGGCTCGCTCTGCGACGCTGTCACCGGCGGGAGTAACGGCAAGTCCACGCTTGAGAGGCTGGAACGAGCCAACTTGTTCGTCGTTCCGCTTGACGACCGTCGATCCTGGTACCGGTACCACCATCTGTTCGCCGACGTCTTACGCGCCAGGTTGGTCGACGAAGCGCCGGGCCGTTTTGGCGAGCTCCACCGACGGGCGAGTGGGTGGTACGAGGCCCACGACGATGTCGCCGAAGCGATCGCTCACGCCATGGCCGCCGGCGATGCCGACCGGGCCGCGCAGTTGATCGAGCTCGCCGTGCCCGTGCTCCGCCGCAAGCGACAGGACACCACGCTCCGACGCTGGCTCGAGGCCCTCCCCGACGACGTGTTCACCGACCGACCGGTACTCGCCGTCGACCTCGTCGGCGCCCGCATGGTGACCGGCGATACCCGTGGCGTCGAGCGCCTTCTCGCACTGGCCGAGCGTTCCCTCGAGGCGTCTACGCGCGATCCGGTCGTCTTCGATCACGGCGAGATGGCCAGCCTCCCCGCCCAGATCTCGGTCTACCGCGCCGGCCTCGGCCTCCTCGCGGGCGACCTCGACGCCACCGTCGCCCACGCCAATGAAGCGCTTGCCCAGATCGCAGTTGACGACCATCTTCGTCGCGGTAGTGCATCAGCGCTCCTCGCACTCGCCCACTGGACCGACGGAGATCTCGACACCGCGCAGCAGCGCTACCAGGAGGCCATCAGCGCGCTGCTCGCCGCCGAGCACCTCGCCGATGCGCTCGGTTGCTCACTGGCGCTCGGCGACATCCAGATTGTCCAGGGTCGACTCAGCGATGCCACCCGCACCTTCGAGACCGGCCTCCGACTGACCGCAGAGCATCCTGGCCTGCGGGGAGCGGCGGACATGCACATCGGGTTGAGCGAAGTGCTCATCGAACGCAACGACATTGACGGCGCGGCCGAGCACCTCGACACGAGCACCGAGCTCGGCGAGTCCGGAGGGCTTCCGCAGCACGCGTACCGGTGGCGCGTCACCATGGCCCGCCTCTGCCGGGCCCGCGGCGACCTGGCGACGGCGGTCGCGCTCATCGATGAAGCGTTGCCATTGTTCGACACCGACTTCTCGCCGCCGGTACGACCTGTCGAGGCGATCCGCGCTCGAGTGCAGCTCGCGAACGGGGAGTTGGACGCCGCCCGCCGCTGGGTTACCGCGCGGGGGCTCACGGTGAACGACGAACTGACCTATATCAGCGAATACGAGCACGTCACCCTTGCCCGCGTCCTGATCGCCACGGGCGCTCGTGAAGCCTTTGCGCTGGACGACGCAAGCGTGCTCCTGGATCGCCTCCTCGATGCCGCCGATGCCGGCGGTCGGGTCGGCAGCGCGATCGAGATCCGGATACTGCAAGCGGCCGCAGAGCACGCTCGCGGCGACACCGCCGCGGCCCTGGTCGCACTCGAGGACGCCGTCCGGCGGTCGCAACCCGAAGGTCACGTCCGACTGTTTCTCCACGCCGGGCCGGGAGTGACGGCGCTCTTGCGCACTCTCGCCGAGCAGGACAGCTCGGACCACCTCCGTCGGATCGTCGCGGCCTCCGCCCCTCCTGCTGACGAACCTGCGAGCGCGGCGTCGGGATTGGCGCCCCTCGCCGAGCAGCTGAGCGCCCGCGAGCTCGAGGTGCTCCGCCTACTCGGCACCGACCTGAGCGGGCCCGACATTGCACGCCAGCTCTTCGTCTCGCTCAACACGGTGCGAACTCACACCAAGAACATCTACTCGAAGCTCGGGGTCAGTGGCCGGCGAGAAGCCGTCACCCGCGCCCGGGAGCTCGGTCTGTAGCGCTCGACAAGATCACCACACCACTCATCGCATCTGGTGATGACCGCTCACCAGGTCCGTTCGTATGGTCCGAATGTGACCGCAGACGACCGCTTCAACAGCACGCCGCCGGCGGCTCACGACGCCATTCCGCAGTACGAAATCCGCGTCAAGGGACGCCTCGGATCCCGCTGGTCGGCCTGGTTCGACGGGCTGAGCATCAGCAGTGAGGACGACGGCACCACCGTCATCCGCGGCCCGGTGGTCGACCAGGCGGCGTTGCACGGCTTGCTCTCGAAGCTGCGCGACGTCGGTATTCCCCTGGTCTCCGTCGTCCAAATCTTCCCCGACGCACCCACCGAGCCCTCGGCTCTCGACACCACTGGAGGGAACTGACATGTCCACCACCGCGACCACCCGCGGCCCGATGTCGACCACGCGCAAGCTCGCGCTCGGCGCCGGCCTCTTCTACATCGCCACATTCGTCTTCTCAATCCCGACCCTCGGGATGACTGACACCTTCGTCCACAACGCGAACTTCGTCCATGGCGCGGGCAGCGCGAGCGGTGTTCAGTGGGCGGCGCTGTTCGACATGCTCACCGGCCTGACAGGCATCGGCACCGCCGTCATGGTGTACCCCGTCATCAAGCGGTACGGCCGCACCAACGCCATCGGCTTCGTTGCCTCTCGCACCCTCGAAGCCGCCATTCTCGCCGTCAGCGCGATCAGCCTCCTCTCCGCATACACGCTGCGCCAGGACCTCGGCGCCACAACCACCGCGGGGCTCGGCACAACCGCGGCCGCGCTCGTTGCCGTCCACAAGTGGACCTTCCTCTTCGGCCCCGGCGTTATGGCGACCATCAACGCACTGTGCTTCGCCACCGTCCTGCGCCGGACCGGCTTGGTGCCCCGCGTCATCCCGACCATCGGTCTCGTCGGTGCCCCGCTGCTCGCGCTCTCGTGCATCGTGACGATCTTCGGCGGCTGGAGCCAGACGTCCAGCATCGCCATGCTGTGCACCCTCCCGATCGCCGCGTGGGAGATGTCCGTGGGCGTGTACATGACGTTCAAGGGCTTCAAGACCCCGACGGTGGTCGACATCACCGACAGCATCGACAACGTGAACCGGTCCGTCGACGACGTCTACGCCTGATCCGATGATCAACGTCGACCATCTCACCAAGCACTACGGCGCCACCGTCGCCGTCGATGACCTCAGCTTCGAGGTTCGCCCAGGACAGGTCACGGGGTTCCTCGGACCCAACGGCGCCGGCAAGTCCAGCACCATGCGGATGATCGTCGGCCTCGACGCTCCCACGTCCGGCAGCGTCACCATCGACGGGCGTCCGTACGGCAACCTGCGGTTCCCGCTCCGCCAGGTCGGCGCTCTCCTCGACGCCAAGGCGGTCCACCCCGGCCGCAGCGCCCGTGACCACCTCCGCTGGCTCGCCGACTCCAACGGCATCAGCCGGCGACGAGTCGACGAGGTGCTCGATGTCGTCGGGCTCACCGACGTCGCCGATCGGCGCAGCGGCGGATTCTCCCTCGGCATGGGCCAGCGACTCGGGATTGTGACCGCCCTTCTCGGCGACCCCTGCACCTTGCTGCTCGACGAGCCGGTCAATGGCCTCGACCCCGAGGGCATCAAATGGATCCGACAGCTCCTGCGCACCCTCGCCGACGAGGGACGATCGATCCTGGTCTCTAGCCACCTCATGAGCGAGATGGCCCAGACCGCCGATCGCGTCGTCGTCGTCGGACGCGGCCGCCTCATCGCCGAGGGCACCGTCGACGAAGTCGTCCAGCAGAGCGGCTCCGGACACGTCCGCGTCGACAGCGCTAACCCCGACACCCTGCGAAGCGTGCTCGTCGCCGCCGGCGCCACGACCACGACCGACATGGACGGAGCACTTGTCGTCACCGGCATGGACGCACGAACCGTCGGAACTCTCGCCGCCGACGCCCGCATCACGCTCTATGAGCTCTCGCCCCACTCACGGTCGCTCGAGCAGGCCTTCTTCGAGCTCACCAGCGACGCCACCGACTACACGACGAGAGGAGCAGCGGCATGACCGCCATCTCGACCCCCACGAACGCGCCCACGACCATGACGGTCTTCGCCGCCAATGTCCGTGCGGAATGGACGAAGCTCCGCTCCGTTCGCTCGACCACCTGGACCCTGCTTGCTGCGGTCGGCATCGCCGTCGGGTTCGGCGCCCTCGTCGGCGTGTCGCAGATGAGCAGCTGGGACCACCTCGACCCCAGCGAGAAGCTCCGGTTCGACCCGACGTTCTTCAGCCTGAGCGGACTGTGGCTCGCCCAACTCGCCGTCGGCGTCCTGGGGGTCCTCGCCATCAGCTCCGAGTACGCCACCGGACAGATCCGGGCCACCCTCGCCGCGACGCCCCATCGGCGCACGGTCCTCGCCGCCAAAGCGGCCAGCTTCACCGGGCTCGTCATGATCACCGGCGTCGTCGCCTCGTTCGTCTCGTTCTTCCTCGGCCAGGCAATTT
>CADDZP010000290.1 GCA_902812475.1 Actinomycetota bacterium
CGTCGAGCCGACGCCGTTCCTCGCCGCCCTGGCCGAGCGGGGCGTCAAGGCGGCCGTGTTCGAAGGCACCGCCGGCCACGGTCACTTGGTCGAAGTGGGCGACCGGGGCTAGAACAACGGCTATGTCCCAGGTGGGGGAGCGCCAGAGCCTGCTCGCCAACTGGCGCTACGTCCTGGCCACCACCAACCCGCCCAAGGGTCACGTCGACCCCGTGTCCCGGTGGCTGGTCCTGACCCGGGCGGCCGTGCTGCCGATGACGCTCACCGCAGCGCTGATCGCCGGCCTCCTCGGCGTCAACGAGCCCGGCTTCCAGTGGTGGCTGTTCGGTCTGGCGACCGTCGGCATCCTCCTGGCCCACGCCGCCAACAACTTGATGAACGACCTGTTCGACCTCGACGTGGGCACCGACAGCGACAGCTATCCGCGGGCGCTCTACGCACCACATCCGGTCCTGTCGGGCATGGTCACGCGCTCACGGTTGACGGCCGCCGCGCTCCTCGTCAACGCCCTCGATCTCGTGATTCTCGTGGTGCTCTATCTGGAGCGGGGTTGGCCTGTCGTGGCCTTCGCCTTGGGCGGGTTCTTCATCAGCGCCGCCTACACGGCGCCGCCGCTGCGTCTCAAGAAGCACGGGCTGGGCGAGCCGTCGGTCCTCGTCGTGTGGGGGCCGTTGCTGGTGGGCGGCGTGTACTACTCGGCGGTTGGCAACATCCCCTGGCAGGTCGTCGCCGCGTCGATCCCCTACGGCCTTTTGTGCACGGCCGTCCTGATGGGCAAGCATGTCGACAAGATCCCGTGGGACGAGCCGTCGGGCACGCACACCCTGCCGGTGCTCCTCGGCGCCGACGTCTCCCGCCGAGTGACCCAGAGCCTCATGGCGGGGTTCTATGTCGTGATCGTCGCCCTCGTCATCCAGGGCGCGTTGCCGTGGCCGTCGCTTCTGGCTTTCGGTGCCCTCCCGGCGCTGGGCAGTGTGTGGAAGGCGTTCGACGAGCCCCGCCCGGCCGAGCCGCCGCCCAACTGGCCGATATGGCCCCTGTGGTACGCGGCCTACGCCTTCGTGCACACGCGTCGGGCCGGCCTGCTGTTCGTGATGGGGCTGGCCATCGGGGCCATCTTCAAGCTGTAGCCGCGCCGGCTGTAGCGCTCAGGCGGCCGTCCCGCTCCCGGCGATGAGCTCGGGGATGCGGCCGAGGAAGTCGATCTTGTCGAAGCAGGCCTTGGCGCCCAAGGCCCGGCTGCGCATGAAGTTCTCGGGCGACGCGAAGGCGCTGACGATGTAGACCTTGGTCGACGGCCAGCGCCCGCGGAGCTCGGAGAGGGTCGAGAAGCCGTCCCGCACCGGCATCATGAGGTCGAGGACGACCATGTCGGGCTGATCTTCCTCGGCGGCGTGGACGCACTCGTCGCCGCTGCGGGCCACGACGACGTCGGCGCCATGCTGCTCGAAGGCGCTTCGGTACAGCAGACGGATGTCCTGCTCGTCGTCGCAGATCAGCACTTTCACCGTGATCAACGTACGAAATTGTCGGTTTTTGCGCTATGGCCTGAACGGGCTAGTTCGGTGTCAACGTCGGCGCTTGGCCGCGGTGCGCGTCCGGGGGCGGGCGGCGCTGTTCTTCTCGACGGCGTAGATGGCCCAGAAGTCCATCGCCAGCTGGGCGTTGGTCACGTAGGCGTAGGGCATCGTGAAGTACCCCTTCTGACCCCAGCTCGCGCCCCACGAGTTGCGGCACAGGAAGCGCTGGGACGAGTTGTCGTAACCGACGGCGACGACTGCGTGGCCGCCGACCTGGGCCTCCTTGGCGGCGGGCATGTCGACCACACCGGTGCGGGCGACCTCGTCGCTCTCGAAGCTCTCGTAGACGGAGAAGCCGAACACGAACGGCGTGCCCGTCGCCAGGCAGCCCTGGAGCATGTTCAGCTGTTGGGGCACGCCGCGGTACACGATGGCCTGGTGCTCGAGCGCCTCCTTGTAGCAGGCGGCGCCCGGCCGGTCCCTGAACTCGGCGATGTCGTAGGGCCAGCTCTTCTCGGTGCACACGCCCAGCTTGGTGACGCTCTTGATGCCGTCACGAAGCATGGCGCCTGCGTCGATGTCGATCGTGCCTTCCATGTCGCGCTCGTTGAAGTAGATGAACAGCCGTGAGGGCACGAAGTCGGGTTGGCGCTCCTGCAGCTGGTCGTACTCGTAGGCGCCGGCGATGGCGTTCGCCGTGCAGCTTCCGAGCTGGCCCTGGTCGTAGACCTTCGGGCACTTCGACCGGAGGTCAACCTTGGCTGGCAGCGTGGCCAGCACGTGGTCGGGCGCCGAGAACACGAAGTCCCGGGCGTCGGGGAGATCGGGCACCCACCCGTACCGCTTGATCGATCGCTTGTGGATCCCATTCGTCGTGGCCATGTCGCCTCCTTCCCCCCAGACCCGGCGATCCTCCACCACGAGCGCGCACGATTGGAATCGGCCGTTTGGCGGATCTGTGAACATCCCTTGCCTTCGGCCCATTCCCGTGCAAACCTCTGCCCCGACGGGGAGGACGGGGTACATGGCGGACCAACGTGAGCAGTTCGTCTCGGCGCTGCCCCTGCGCGCCCGTGGCCAACGAAAGGACAACAAACTGTGAAACGTCTCTTCATCGGGGCGCTCGTGACAGCGGTAGCAGCCGCCTTCGCGACACCCCTTCTCATCGCCAGCCCGGCATCAGCGGCTCCCCTGTTCACACAGTGCCCCGCCATCGGACAGGACACTGGGTGCGGCATTCTCATCACCATCAACCCCGGTGGCGGGCTGACGGTGCAACAGGACCCCTCCCAGGGTCCGTATGACGGCGTCGAGGACACCCTGATCGGCGTGCAGAACAACTCCGGGGTGGCGCAGCCCAAGGTCCACTTGACGACGAATGCCGACGCCTTCGGCTTCGACGGCGACGGCATCTGTTCGTTCAGCGGGTGGACCGGCTCGTCGGGCTGCCCCTACGGCTCCACCGGTTATGAGGGTCCCAACACGTCGTTCTCGAACATCAGCTCGGATCTCGAGAGCGGCGACGTCAACTTCACCCAGCGGGGCGGTCTGCCCAACGGCAGCCACGCGTTCTTCTCGTTGGAGGAGGCGCTGACCGCCGTCAGCTTCGGCGGCGTGTCATGCCCGCTGGCGCACAACGATGACCACTACATCACCGGTAGTCATCCCGGTTCCTACCAGCCGAACGACGGCAAGACGTGGTGCTTCGAGAACGCCACCATCGGCGGTGCGATCAACATCAGCAGGAACTCGACCGTGTACATCCTGACGTCGACATTGAGCGGCGGCGTGTACTCCAACGGCGGGAACGCCTTCTTCATGTGTGGCGACACCTCGAACACGGCCACATCGGTCCAGCTGACCAACGCCAACGGGTTCCAGTTGGTCGGTGCTCCCGACGTGGGCTGCAAGGGCAACAACCTCGGCGGTTCGCTGGTGTTCCAGGGCAACCACTCCGGCGTCGAGGCCGCAGGCAACACGCTGCACGGCTCGATCTCCGACCTGAGCAACGTGGTCGGGGCCAACGCCCAAGCCGATCCCGACGGCGGCCCGGCCGCCAACGAGCTCGAGGGCAACACCGTGGTCAGCCTGAACTGCAGCGGGAACAACCCGGCTCCCGTGAACAACGGGCAGGCCAACACCGTCTCGGGCAGCCGCTCGGGCCAGTGCGTCAAGACCGCGACGTTCACGGGTTGATCCGGTAGCGCATCCGAAAAGGGGACGAGAGCGCTGCTCTCGTCCCCTTTTCGCGCCCGCCTACTTCTTGGGCCCGAGGGCCGTCCGGATGGCGCGGCGCAGGTCGTCGCGCTCCGCCGCCGCCAACTCCTTGGACAGCACGTCGTACAGCCGCCCGCCCTCCTCGGCCATGCCGTCGAACTGCGGCAGGAAGAACGAATAGAAGGCCTCGAGCAGGGCGCGGGATTCCGAGACGCCGTCCTCGGTCCGGTGAGCGGCGAAGCGCTGGGCATCGAGGAAGATGGCGGGGCCGAGGTCGCGGAGCTTGCGCAGCTCGAGCAGGGCCAAGACGAAGTCGCCCGGGCCTTGGATCAGTCGCTCCATGGCGCCGTCGTCCGGTGACGGCACCTCGACGAACGCGAAGCGGCGCATGAGCGCGTATGACAGCCGGTGCAGCGCGTCCTTGTCGAAGACGTTCATCGTGGCCAGCAGGCGCCAGCGGTTCGGAACGTGGATGGGCTCGGTGTGGTCGGGGACGCTTGCGCCGGACGGCACGATCGACAGCGCCGCCGTGTGCCCGGGGCGCGAGAAGGGCAGCACGACCGCGGACCCGGACAGCACCGTGAACAGCGGTCCGAACGACAGATCCAGGTCGGCTCTGTTGATCTCGTCGATGATCAGCCAGCGGCCCGTCTGCATGGCGTCCACGAACAGACCGGCGCGGAACACCATGCCCTCCCGTGTCATCACGAGGCTGCCGATGGTCTGGTCGGTGGTCCACCCGCTCGTCGCCGTCGTCGGCAGGTAGCCGCTGCAGAGCATGGTGCCGGCGGCCGCCTCGGCGGCCATGTAGGCCAGCGTGGTCTTGCCTGTCCCTGGCGGTCCAGTGAGGATCACGTGCTTGCCGGCGTCGACGGCGGCGGCCAGGGCGCCGACGACGTGCGGTGGG
>CADDZP010000291.1 GCA_902812475.1 Actinomycetota bacterium
CGGTGTCGCGGTGTCGGCCCGGCGCTTGGCTGTCGGCGGGCGGTCGGCGGCCGGGCGGCGCGTCGACGCACGCCTCTTGGTGGCTCGCTTCGCCTTGGTCGCTCGAGTGGCCTTGGTGACCGCGGTCGCCTTGGCGGACTGGCTGGCGTTGCTCGCCTTGGCGCTCCTGGTGGCCGCACGCGCCTTGGCCGCCTTCCGCACGCCGGCACGCTTCGGCGTCTTCTTGGCCGTCTGCTTCGGTGCCCTCTTCGTCGTCTTCGTCGGGGTCCGCTTCGAGGTCGTCCGCTTCTTCGGGGCCGCCTTCCGCTTCGGTGGTGCCGACTTCTTCCGTGCTCCAGTGCGCCGCGTGCGCCGGGCGGGTGCCCGGCGCGCCAGTGCCGGTGCGGGCGCAGACGGCGGTTCGGACTCATCGACGGCCGGTGCTTCGACGACCTCTTCGACCGCCTCCACGACGCGTACGGGCGGCGCCGGTGCCGGGCGGGGAGAAGGCGCCGGGATGGCGGGCGGGCGGCGGCCCTTCTCGACATAGCCCAGCTCCGATGCCAGGCGGTTGCGCGAAGCGAGTTGGTTGGTGTCGAGGTCGAGCTCCCACTCGGCGACCTGCAGACGGTTCCGCGACGTGTAACGGAACCGCACCATCCAGACCTCGTCCTGAAGCTGGAAGGCGCTCCACCCCTGGTCGAACTCGTCCTCTGTGAGGGCGACGCCCTTGTCGACCAGGTTCCAGCGCACCGACGTGCCCAGCGGCTGCGTCGACTGCCCGAGCCGGGCTTTGGAGAACGTCAGGGCGCGGGCCCGCTCGACCATCTGGGCCTGCTCGGCCACGACGGGGACGGCAAAGCGCTCGACCCAGTCGGTGTCGACGCCCGCCTCGGCAGCCACCTCGGGGATGGAGCGTCCGGCGCGGAGGTGGGCCTGGATCTCCCGCGGCGTGAGCCGGCTCGTCGGACGGGTCTTGGGGGCAGCCGCGTCGTCGGCGGTCCTCTGCCCGTTGCGGAGGCGCTCCGCCTCAGCGATGGTGGCGAGCAGCTCCTTGTCGAGGGGAATCAGATAGCCGCCGGCCTTCGAGCCCTTGCGCGGGCTGAAGATCAGGCCATCAAGATCAGTCGTGAACCCGACGAGGTGGAGTTTCTGCACGCGCGTTCCTGGAGCCCGCCGGTCGGGCCTCTGTCGGTGGCGACAGTAACACCCGGCCTGTGCGGTGAACGCGAATAGTGGCCGAGTTCGCTCAGCCGGCGTGACGCGCGTAACGCAGCCTCGGCACCAGACCGGCGTCGGAGAGCAGGCGCACCGCCCGCGCCTCAGCCGCGTCGATGACCACGGCGTCGTCGGGCTCGCGGCCGCAGATGAACGACACGACGCAGTCGTCGCACGCCGCGGTGTGCTGCATGGTGCAGTCGTCGCAGGAGATCGTCATCGGTACGTGCTCGCTCATGCCCAAAGGATGACAGGGGGGTATGACAAGAACTCAGGCGTCGGTGGCGTCGGCCTCTTCCAAGACCTCCACCGAGCCGCCCGACCCGCACCAGCGGCAGGCGACCTCCTCGACGGTCTCGGCCAGGACTTCCTCGTCCTCGACCGTCAGCTCCCCGCCGATCGAATAGTGATGGAAGGCGCGGGTGCGTCGCGTCGTCGTGACGTCGAAGCGGGTGAGGTTGCCGCATGCTCTGCAGCGGTAGCGAGTACCCACGGCTTTCGTACCCTAATGTCCGCCGGATGGACGCTCGTCTCCGGGCCGTGTGGGACATGACGATCCCCGGCCTGCGTGAGAACGCCGGCGTGCACGAGTTCGACGGTGTGGTCCAGGACCTTTCACCCGAGGGCGTGCGCGCCGGTCTGGCCCGCCTGGCGCCGGCGAGCGACGCGAGTCCTGCCGATCACGACGACGCCCACCTGCGCGCGTTCGAGGACGCTCTGCGGGTGGCCTTCGGCGAGCTCGAGGACCACCGCACCAATCCCCTGGTCCATCTCGACAATCTCGATCTCTCGGTCTACGACCGCGAGTACGCGCCCGCCGAGGAACGGGCCGCGGCCCGGCGCCGTCACCTCGAGCAGTGGCCCGCCGCCGTCGACATGGCGCTGACGTCGCTCGACCGGGTGTCTGCACCGACCGCCGCCGCCCTCATCGACGCCGTGGTCGGGTTGGCCAGTGGGCTCGACGAGAGCGATCCGGTGGCCGCCGATGGCATCGCCGCGCAGCGTCGGCTCGTCGCCCACCTGAAGCAGGCGGCGGCCGAGGCCGATGCCAACGCCGCCATCGGCGCCGACGGGCTCACCCGTCTGCTGGCGAGCGGCGAGGCCATCGATGTCGACCTGGCCGCCCTCGCCCGTCGGGCCGACGACGAGCGCGACCGGCTGCGAGCCGACCTGGACGAGGCCCTCGGCCGCATCGCTCCCGGCGTGCCCGTAGGCGAGGTCGTCACCTCCCTGCTCGCCGACCACCCCGACGCCGAAGGCGTCATCGACGAGGCGTGCTCGCAGGTCGAGGAAGCGGTGGCGTTCACCCACGACCGGGACCTGGTGCCCGGACTCGACGGCGAGTGTCTCGTTGGGCCGACGCCGCCGGCCCGCCGCTGGGCCTTCGCCATGATGGCGTGGGCCGGTCCGTACGAAGCGGACGCGCCGTCGTGGTACCACATCACGCCCCCCGACAACGCGTGGCCGGCCGAGCAGCAACGCGAGTGGCTCGAGGCGTTCAACCGCACGACGCTTCCCGCCATCACCGTGCACGAGGTGGCGCCCGGTCACTTCGCCCACGGCCGCGTGCTGCGCCGCGTGAACGGAGACGTCCGCAAGTCGCTGATGTCTCTGTCGTTCATCGAGGGCTGGGCGCACTACGCCGAACAGGTCTGTGTCGAGGAGGGTTTCAGGGCCGACGACGCCCGCTTCGCTGCGGGTGTCGCCATCGAGGCCCTGGTGCGGGTGACACGGCTGGCCGTTTCCATCGGCGTCCACAGCGGTGAGATGACGATCGACGAGGCGGCCCGCCGCTTCGAGGAGGACGCTCTGCTGCAGGGGCCGGCGGCACGCAGCGAGGCGGCCCGGGCCACATTCGACCCGACGTACGGCCGCTACACGTGGGGGAAGCTCGAGATCCTGGCTCTGCGGGACAAGGCCAAAGCCGCCTGGGGCCCCGGCTTCTCGCTCCCGCGCTTCCACAAGGAGCTCCTCGATCTCGGCGCCCCGCCCCTCGGCCTGATGGCGTCAGGACTCGGCCTGCCCTAAGCGGGTGGTTGCTATCGAACGTATGTTCGGTTACAGTTCGGCGGCGTGCAACGGTCGTTCGACGACCTCGGGGTGCCGCTCAGCGAGACGACGTTCTGCGTTGTCGACGTGGAGACGACGGGTGGGTCGACGCTCGACGGGGCGATCACCGAGATCGGTGCCGTCAAGCTCCGCGGCGGGGAGTGCCTGGGCACGCTGCAGACCCTCGTGAACCCGGGGATGGCGATCCCGCCGGAGATCACCATCCTCACCGGCATCACCGAGGCCATGGTGGTGCCCGCGCCGCGCATCGACGAGGTGCTGCCCAGCTTCCTCGAGTTCCTCGGTGACGCCGTCCTCGTCGGTCACAACGTCCGCTACGACATCGGCTTCATCAACGCCGCCCTCGCACGCGCCCGGCGCCCGCGCATGAGCAACCAGTTCGTCGACACGTGCGCGCTGGCGCGCCGCCTCGTGCGCGACGAAGTCCCGGACTGCCGGCTGGGCACGCTGGCCTCGAGGCTGCGCTTGGGTCACCGCCCGACCCACCGCGCCCTCGACGACGCTCTCGCCACCGGCGACCTTCTGCACGTGCTCCTGGAGCGGACCGGAACCCTCGGTGTCACCGGCCTCGACGACCTTCTCCAGCTCCCGACGATGCAGGGCCATCCCCAGCTCAACAAGCTGCGCCTGACGGCGCGGCTGCCCCGTCTACCCGGTGTGTACCTGTTCCGCGGCCGCGGCGGGCGGGTGCTGTACGTCGGCAAGGCCACCAACCTGCGGGCCCGGGTGCGCTCGTACTTCTCCAGCGAGCGGCGACGCAAGGTCGACCAGCTGTTGCGGGAGATGGAGTCGGTCGACCACATCGTGTGCGCCGGGCCGTTGGAGGCGGCCGTGCTCGAGGTCCGGCTCATCCACCAGCACCTGCCGCCGTTCAATCGGCGGTCCAAGACGTGGCGGCGCTATGCGTACCTCAAGCTCACCCTCGACGAGCGCTTCCCGCGGCTGTCGGTCGTGCGCAAGGCGCGCCACGGCGACGGCGCTCTCTATCTCGGGCCGCTGCCGTCCAGCGGCGCCGCCCGACTCCTCGCCGAAGCGATCGAGACCGCCGTTCCCATCCGGCGGTGCACGGCCAAGCCGCCGCGCCAGCCCCGGGCCGCGCCGTGCGCCCCTGCGCAGCTGGGCGTCAGCCTGTGCCCCTGCGCCGCGCAGGTCTCCGAGGCTCAGTACGCGGCAGTCGTGCAACGGCTCGTACGCGGCCTCACCGTCGAGCCCGCTCTGCTCCTCGACCCGCTGGGCGAGCGCATGCACGCACTCGCGGGTGCCGAGCGCTTCGAAGAAGCTGCCGACACCCGGGACCGCGCCGCGGCGCTGGCCCGCGCCCTGATGCGCCAGCGCCGCCTGGAGTCGCTGCGCCGAAG
>CADDZP010000292.1 GCA_902812475.1 Actinomycetota bacterium
GCCGCTGCCGGAGCGGGTGGCGCCGTCCTCGAGGGCGGCGTGGCGCGACCCGTCGCGGTTGGGCGGCGGCCCGTGAGACTGCCGACGACCGAAAGCGTCTGACCGGCCTGCTCGCCGGCCTGGCGGACGGCGCGCTCGGCCTGGTCGCGCCCCTGGCCGAGGGCGAACTCCCCCATCATGCGGGCGGCAGCCATGTACTGACGGCCCTTCTCGGCGAGCTGCGGGATCGTCTCACGCGCCGAGAACAAAAAGCCGAGAGGCGCGTAGACGAACACATCCATGGCCTGGTCGATGGGATTCTTCTGCTCAGTCACGTCTCGATCTTCTCCCGTCCGGGCGACGCAGGGGAAATTCCTACGGAGCGGTGTGCACGATCAGCACGTCGCAGGGAGCGTGATGAGACACCTTGTTGGGCACGCTTCCGAGGACGAACCGCTTCGGGGAAGTCATACCCTTCGACCCCACGACGATCACGTCGGCGCTCGTCTCGTCGGCCGCGTCCAAGAGGAGCGAAGCGGGTTCGCCGGTGTCGACCCGAAGCACCACCTCGTCGACGCCGACGCCCTTGGCGATCGCGCGCGCCCGGCGGGCCCGTTCGTCCGCGCTCGTGGCGTCGGTGATGGCCCAGCGCACGTCGTCCGGCGCCTCTTCCAGACGCTTCGCCTCTTCCTCGGGCCGAGCCATGAAGGCCGTCACGACGGTGAGCCTGGCCCCGAACGCTTTGGCCAGATCCGAAGCCTGCCGCACAGCGAGCTCGGCTGTCTCAGACCCGTCGGTTCCGACGACCACATTTCGGTAAGGCACGGGGGGACCCTACCGGCGCCGGCCGCCCAGGCTCCCTGTGGAATCAGACGCAGTCGCGGCAGAGCATCTTCTCGGAGTCCGCCAGCTGGCTGGGGTGTTTCACCAGGAAACAGGACTGGCACACGAACTCGTCCGGGCGCTTGGGTGCCACCTTCGTCGCCCCCTCGGCCCGCTCCTCGGGATCGGGGACCTCTTCCTCTTCTTCTTCGTCCTCGTCCTCGTCCTCGACGACCAGACGGTCCTTGAGGATCACGTCCAAGCTGGCCTCGACGTCGTCGGCGTCAAGGATCTCTTCGTCCTCCTCCTCTTCCTCGTCTTCGTCGGTGGCCGTCTTGGTCGCCGTGCCGGCGCCCTTCTCGCCTTCCTCCTCGTCGTCGTCTTCGAGAAGCTCGTCGTCGGCGAGATCGTCCTCGTCCTCCTCGAGAAGGTCCTCGTCCTCACTGAGGGCCTCGAGGTCCTCCTCGTCGAGGTCCTCGGGCTCCTCCTCTTCGAACTCTTCGTCGTTGTCGTCGTCGGCCATTTTCGTCCTGTCGCCCGTTCGCGAGGCGGGGACTATACCGGGCCGGCAGGATTACTTTGCGGGGGCCGTCGTAGGTGTCGTGGGGGCCAACGGGGCCGGCACGGCCTGCGGGCCCTGACCTGCGAAGTTGAGGTTGATGAGGTCGTCGACCCGCCACTGTCCTTTGACCTTCACCAGGCTGAGACGCAGGTACCAGTCCACGTTCAGGCGTTGGCCGGAGATGCCCTGGCCCCGTTCGTCGAGGACGACGATCGACGTGGCCGTGTCGTGCTCGATGGCGCTGACGAAGACGTCCTTCACGGTGGCCGTGGACTGACCCTTGGTCGTCGTGAACAGGGCCGACAGCCCGCTGAAGTTCTGGTCGTAGTCGGTGCGGAACTTGCCGGTGGACAGCGCCAGCACCGCCTTCTTGGTCTTGTCGAGGTCGCGGTAGTCGTAGGTCAGCACGGCGCTGGCAAACCGCGACGACACCTGCTCGACGCCAGCGCGGGCGTCGCGGCTCTGCTGGAGCTGGCGATGCTGCTGGGCGGCGAAGAGGGCGGCCACAACCGTGCCGATGAAGAAGACGACTGCCAGCGACACCGCAGCCCGGAAGGCCGTGCGGCTGGGCTGCTTCGCCTCTGCATCAGCAGTGGCTTCCTCGCCAGGGGCCTCCTCTTCGGAAGCTTCGTCGCCAACGGGTGCTTCGCCGGCGGGCGCGCCGACCGCCTCTTCGGTGGGAGGCGCGTCGCTGACGCCTGCCTCTGCGTCACTCACGTGCCGAGGGTACGCCCTTGATCGTCTGCGCCAGGATCAGGGCAGCGGCGATCAAGGCCAGCGCCGCGCCCGCCGACATGGTCCCGCCCGTCGTGGCCAGGATGGCGCCGGGGCCGGTGGCCGACGCCGGGACATAGTCGGGGGCGCCGGAGTGCAGGGGCGACACGCAGGCGGGAACCTCGGCGACCGGCGGCAGCACATGGGGCGGCACGAACTGGGGCGCCTGGTTGTAACCGAAGTTCACCTTGAAGCCAACCCGCACCCAGCGCTTGACCGGCGAGATGGGGTCGGCTGGATAGCCGGGGATGGGGTCGACGTCGGAAGCGTCCCACAGGTCGCCGAACGCGACCGGCGCCGCCGACAACACGGTCTGCAGCCCGGAGAGATTGCGCGGGGTGGTGGTGACGTCGGTCACCAGCTCGAGCGTCTTGAGATCGCAGTCGAGGTCGCCCTTGTGGGCAGCGACGAGGTCGGCGGCCGTGCCGAGGAGCTGGGAGCCACGCTGGAGGAGGACCGACGTGTCGCCCCGGGCGTTCTTCAGTGTTGCCGCGATGTTGCGCAGGTCGGTGAGCGACTCGCTGAGCGACGAGCTGTGCTCGGTGACGACGTGCGTCAGCCGCGTGTTGTTGGTGGCGAGGCGGTCAAGCGCGGCCGTGCGCTGCAGCAGCATCTGGCTGAGCTTGTCGCCCGACTCCGTCAGCGCCCGCAGCGAGTCCGCCTGGCCGTTGACGCCAACGGCCGCTTCGTGGACGAGGGTGTCGACGGCGTCGGGCGGGATGGCACTCACGAGGCGACCGGCCGAGCGGAGCAGCTCCGAGAACTCCAGCGGCACAGTCGTTCGCGCCATGGGAATGAGCGTGTTCTCGGCGTAATACGGTCCCCCGCCCGTGTAGCCGGCCGGCGGATCGAACTCCACGTACTGCTCTCCCAGGGCCGACTTGCGGAAGATGTTGGCGCTCGAGTTGGTGGGCACCTTCTTGCCGTGGTCCATCTTGAACGTGGCCCGCACGCCGCCGTCGATTCGCTGCACAGACGACACCGTGCCGAAGGTGACGCCGAGGTAATCGACCTCCGACCCCGGCAGCAGGCCCACGGCGTTGGCGAAGTCGGCCTTCAGCGGGTACGGCTGCTTGATGGCGCTCACGGTGACGAGGCTGGTGGCCGCCCAGTAGACGAACAGTCCGCCGACGACGGCGAACGTGATGAGATTCGCGATCGTCCGCTTGTTCATGATGCGCCCGCCTTCGGCGGCGTGGCGATGAACAAGACGCGGCTTCGCAGCGAACAAGCGCGATCCACATTGGTTCGCTCGCTCCGCTCCCTCATCAGCAGTTCCCCGCGCTTCTCGAGTCCTGCTGGCAGGGGACGGCCCACATGTAGACCTGGGTGAACTCCACGGGGATGGCCTTGGGCAAGGCGTAGATGAACTGGTTCAGGAAGTCGACGACGGTGCCCAGCTGCTGGGTCTGGGTGGCGGCCACGGCCAGGATGGCGTCGACCTGTTTGATCTGCTTGTCGATGTCCTGGTGGTACTTGTCGAGAACCTCGTTCTGGACGGACGCCAGACGACTGAGCTGATGCACGGCGTCGATGGCCCGCTGACGGTTGTCGGCGAGGACCTGGGACGTGGTGGCCAGGTTGGTGAGCAGCGTCTTGAGGTCGTCGGCCCCGTTTGCCAGCGTCTGGGTGCCGCGGTCGAGATTGTCGATGATCGTGGTCAGCTGCTGGGTCCGGCTGGCGAAGGTGGCGCTGATGTCGGAGAGGTTGGAGATGAGGCGGTTGAGCTCCGGGCCCCTGCCACCGAACGCCTGGGCGCCCGTCTGGACGATGCTGGCCACGTCGCTGCTGTTGACAGCACCCAGCAGCTCGATGGCTGAGTCGGCCACGAACTCGAGCTCGGGCGCCTGTTCGGTCTTCTGGACGACGTCGCCGTTGCTCAGGTAGGGCGCCTGGGTGGGCGATCCCATCGCACGCAGCTCGATGAACTTCTCACCGAGGAGCGACGTCGTACGCACGAGCGCCTCGGAGTTCTTGGGGATGTGCACGGCGCGGTCGATGGCCATGCTCACCTTGGCGCGGAAGTCATCGGTGAGCTTGATGCCGGTGATGCGCCCGACGCGCACGTCGGCCACTTGGACCGACCCGGACTTCTGGAGGTCGCCGACGTCGTCGAAGGTGGCCGTCACGGAGTAGCTGCCCTGGCCGCACGCCGCCAGCAGCGTGCCGAGCACGACGGTGACGAGCAGGGCGCCGCAGAGCCGCATCAACGTCCGGGGCGTCATCCGAAGACCCCCGTGAGCGAGCGGGCCACGCTCTTGAGGAAGCCAGCGGCGCCACCCGCTGCGTTGGTGACGCGGGCGGCCGCCGCCGGCGTGATGGCGCCCGTCTTCGCTCCCCCAGTGCCGAAGAGCTGCAGGATGCTGTCGATGGGGTTGGGCGGCGCAGCTGTCGTCGTGGTTGTGGGCGCTGACGCCGCCGGCGGAGCCACCGCGGGCTGCCCGACCGGAGGCGGAACTGCTGCGGGAGGCCCAGGAGCCGCGGC
>CADDZP010000293.1 GCA_902812475.1 Actinomycetota bacterium
TGCCCTCGGCGCTGTAGACGTAGGAGGTGTCCTCGTCGAGCGAGAACGAGCCCAGCGACTTCGCCACCAGGTGGCAGAGGTTGTTGTCCTGCACGGCGTCGGGCTGGCGGCAGTACACGGGCGCGGAGTGGGAAGCGTTCGGTCCGTCCCATGTGTAGAGGTACTGCTTGGAGTAGTTGTCCGCTGTATCGCCCATGTTCAAGGCGCCCACCCGGCCAGCGGAGTCGATGAGGTCGAAGCGCGTGCGGTGGCCTGCCTCGTCGGCGGTGACGTAGGTCGGCGTCTGGTACGTGAACGCGGTCGCAGTCCCCCGTCGGTCGGTGACCGTGGCGAGCACCGGTTGGCCGACGGTCTGGGAGGCGTAGGCGAACCTCGTCGTGTTGGCGTCGGGGTCGGTGACGGTGCACAGCTGGTTGGCCGAACCTCCACACGTCGTCCCCGAGTACGCGTTCTGCTGATAGACGTAGTTGACGGTGGAGCCGTCGGGGTTCACGACTTGGGTGAGGCGCGGCGTCGCCGGCGTCGAGTCGAACACATAGCGCGTCAGGCGGCCGGCGGGATCGGTGACGTCGTTCTCGGTTGCGGAGGGATACGTGAACCGAAAGGCGCGACAGGTGGCCGCCAACGGCAGGCTGCATGACCGGGGCTCGTACACCGTCGTGAGATTCCCGAGCGCGACACCGGCGGCGGGACCCGCCCCGTAGGCGTAGCGCAGGTCGTTGCCGTTGCCGTCGGTCATGTCGAGGAGGTGGCCGTCCCAGGAGAACTCGTAGCGGAGCCGGTCGGGCCGCTCGGCCGCGAAACCGAGGACCACGGGGACGGTACCGGCGGCGGGGTTGGCGCACGGGTTGGTGCCCGCAGAGGAATTGACCTCGATGTAGCGCCACAGGCCCAGATGCACACCCGGCGGTGCGGCATAGGTCTGGTCGACGCAGAGGTAGTTGTAGTGGGCGATGTCGAGGGACAGCGCCTGGGGCACCAGCGCGGCGAGCGCTCCCGACACCGAGGCGGCCGCCGCCCCGTTCACGACGTGCTGCACCTCGAGAGGCCCGACGGAGGCGCCCTTCCACGTGAACACGTGGCGGGTGCCGTCGCGGTCGACGAGCGTGACGGCCATCGGGTTGGCCACGCTCTCGGCTTGTGGCACGTACAACCCTGTGGCGGTGACGCCGTCGGAGGCGAGGTCGTCGGCCTGGCCGACGTTGACGGTCCAGCCGGCTCCCCAGCTCCCGGGCAGGCTGAGGGCCGCCGAGTCCTGGCTGTTGTAGGTCCGACGGAGGACGTAGTCGAACCGCCCGTGGGCCTGCACGGGCGCCGAATCGGTCTGCTGAACGACAAGGTTCCCGTCGGCCGGGTTCACCTTGGCAGTCCCTTGGGGCCCAATCGGGCGGTCGACGTAGCTCCACCACTTCTCGATCCCCAGGCCGGTGTCGCAGATAGTGATGGGGATCGTCCCATAGGAGCCGCCAGTGCTGTTCGTGACGGCGGTCAGGTCGCTCCACGTCGAGCACCCCCGGTCGGTGCCCACGGCGACGACCTGATACTTGAAGACGTATTGGCCACCGGCGGGGACCGAGGCGAGGTTGGAGACGCTGAAGGTGTTGCCCGTCAGCGTGCAGACGAGGCCGGCAGACCCACAGGAGACGTCATTCCCGCCGCTGACGGCGACGGTGATCGGGGTACCGGCGCCGACCACGCCCGCGGGGAGCGTGTCCTTAACCGTCGAGACGGCAACCGAAGCCGTGTTGCGAGCGTTCTGGACCGTCATCGAGTAGGTGAGCGTCTGGCCGCGCACGTAGTACCCATTCGCGGTCGGGTTCGAGACCGAGGGCGCCACGGCGGGCACCGTGCCCGGGTAGATCGTGTTGGAACCCTGCGTCAACGATGACGCCGACCCCGCAAGGGCCTGCACGCCGAAGTAGTAGCTGTGCCCGTTGGTCAACCCACTCGCATAGGCCCACTGGGCGGTCGCCGCGGCCGTCCAGTTGGCGACGAGCAGGTCGTAGGGCGACGATCGCTGGTAGAGGGTGATCTGGTAGCCGGTGACCGCCGGCATGCCGGGAGAGGGCGTGGGCGGCGTCCAGGCGACCAGGCCTCCGCCGTAGTCCGAGGACGCTTCGACGCCGGTGGGAACGCCGAGGTTGGGCGTGTAGTTGACTGTCAGGCTGGGGTGCCACAGGAACCCGTTGGTCGGCGAGTCGAACGCGGGCCCGCCGATGTTGGACGGCTCGGACGACAGCTGCATGGAGAATCCATAGTTGTTGGCGTTGTTCTCCCAGGTCGCCACCTGGGAGGTCACGTCCACGCTGTAGCGCGCCGGAGCCTGCTCGTTGGGCACGGCGAAAGCCGACACCGGCATCGTCGCGAATGCAGACGGTGACGTCTTCGCCGTCATCTGGTCGTACGTATTGGCTGGCGACCACGAACTCGTCAGGGCGTGCAGCTCGACGGAGTAGTTGTGCTGATTGCAGTAGTACGTCCCGGTGGCCGTGTGGTTCGCCCAGTCCGGCTGATAGCCGAGGCAATCGCCAAGGTAGGCGCCGAACGTGGCGCTGTTGATCTTGGGAACGGGATTGATGCTCGGGTTGCTTCCCGCGACGACGTCGTTGTACAGGTTGAAGTTGAGGTACGAGCGCTTTGGCTCGTAGTCGTGCGTCGCGTCGGTGTAGGTCCCGACGCCGAGGTTGGCGTCGGTCCCGTTCAGGGCGTTGGCGCCGCTGCCCGCTGACGTCCTGAAACCAGTGCCGAACGTCACGCTGTTGTCTGCCTCGTTGACCGCCACTGTCGGGTCCAGAACGAGTGGGAACGTCTTTCCGTTCGCCCAGTTGTCGTCGACTGACACCGTGACGTCGAAGCCGTCACCCGACGGGACGGCTTGGAGATGGGCGCTGTTGGGGTCATGAGCCCTCGAACGGGCCTCCTCGTACGCGTAGGGCTTGAGCAAATCGATAGCGAGGTTCGAATCGAGGCGGGCGTCGAATCGAGCCGAGCCGTCCGGTTGGCCGTGCAGAGACCCGAGCTGGTGGGACGGGTCGGCGAGGTGGAACCGCAGCCGCTTGGGCGCCGCGGGGGACTTGAGAACGATGTCTTCCTTCACGCCGGAGGTTGAGACCGTGTAGGCGAGGTCGGTGTCCGGGGCGACGTTGGCGTAGGTCACTTGGTTCCCATTCACCGTTGGCGCTGTGACGGACAGGTCCGGATCAGAGAGCGTCACCGGACCCTTGTCCAACTCGAACTCGACGATCCTTGAACGGGAACTGCCGAATGCGATCGGACGGATGGCATCAGGGGCCGAGGCAGGCGTGGTCGCGTCGCCTGACGACTTCACCGTCGGGTCGATCGGGCCCAGCCGGCGCTCTTCTTCCGGAAGGCAGGACTCGAGTAGAGCTCGGCGGTGACGCTCCCGTCGGGGTTGAGCTTGGAGTGTGACGTGCTCGTCCAGCGCTCGCCGTTTTGGAACGGACCCGGCGCCGTCCACGCAGGCTTCGGTGGCCCAGAGGCGGTCGTCCTCGCTGGCTCTGCCGAGCGCGGCGGGCGCGGGGCGTTGGGATCGGCAACGGCGGCGGGCGGAGAGGCATGCGCGGATCCGCTCGTCGGCTTTTCCATCGGATCGGGATAATGCGGATTGATCTTCTGCGGCTGTGGTCCTGGGGCTGCGCTTGCCGGCAGCACGGCTGACGGCGTCAGTGCCGCGACGAGCGCGAGCGCAAGCGCAACGGCCACGCCCGTCGTTCGCGGCCGCGGCCGCGAACGGTGCGCGGATGCCCGATCCCGCATGGTCCCCCCTTGGCCGCGTCAACGGCGGCGCAGCCGCCCGCCGAGCCTCGTGTCGGTGGGCACCGTGGGCAGCCTCGTCCGTCCAGACCGTCGCCGCAATAGGCCGTTCGGACCACGCGCCGTGCGATCGGCCCAATCGCGACGCGGATCGATGGAGGGCACAGTCGCGGCGGCGAACACCACGCCTCGATCGACCACGCACCGACCGCGAGCCCGACTTACCGAGTGCGCAGCAGCAGGTAGTCGAGCGACCGGGACTGGGCGCTGGTAAGCACGACGTCACGGACGGTGTGCCGGGGCCGGGGACCGGGGACGAGCGGGCCTACCGCCTCGATGAACCGTTCGCCGCCCCAGGAGGCGACGACGGCGGCGGCGATGGCCAGCGTGATGAGGCCGAGGGCGAACAGCGGCTGCTGGTAGAACGTGGCGGCCAGGGCCAGACCGAACGCGCTGGCCGCCACCACGAGCGCCGCGACCCGGGCCAGGCGGGGAACGACGACGGCGAGGAACGGCCCGGCGCAGCCGATGCCCAGCGCCGTCAGGCACACGTTCTCGACCGGCCCAGCGCCCGCAGCGCCCGCTCGGCCGCCACCCCAAGCTCTCCCATGCAGAGTGCTATTCGACGCGCTCAGCGCGCGTACCTGTCTGCGGTGCTACGGGTGCTGGGACGAGACCGACACGACCTCGCCGGTCATGTACGACGCGTAGTCGCTGGCCAGGAACACGATCACGTTGGCCACCTCCCACGGCTCGGCCGGGCGCCCGAACGCCTCCCGGGTGACGAGCTCGTCGAGCGTCTGCTGGTCGATGGCCTTGGACAGGAACGGGTGC
>CADDZP010000294.1 GCA_902812475.1 Actinomycetota bacterium
GCCTTGCGAGGTGCCAGACGGCCGGACGGTCGCGGCGGACCGGTGAGTTCGGCCAACTCGGGCTGGGTGACGTCGGCCAGGCCCGTGATCGCCAGTTGTCCCGTCGCCACTGAGAACGGCCGCAGGATGCGACCCGGATGGATGGTGTGTCGAGCCCGGACGAACGCACCCGAGGCCAGGTCGACACCGATCGAGCCAGTCGGCTCGCTGGCGAGGACCAGCAGTTCGAGACGTGCCCCTGCTTCTGCGATCCGCTGGCGTAGGACGGTCGCCACGACTCCATCGTGATGCAGCGGCGCGTCCGTGTGGTGGATGCTTTCGGGCCCGACGAACCGAAGGGAGAGCCCGAAAAGATGGAGTTCCAGGAGGTCGTCCGGCGCCGGCGGATGGTCCGCAACTTCGACGGGCGTCCCGTCGATCGCGCGACTGTCGACCGCATCCTCGCCAACGGGCTGCGAGCGCCGTCCGCCGGCTTCACGCAGGGGTGGGCGTTCCTCGTCCTCGACGGACGCGAGGAGACCGAGCGCTTCTGGAGCGCCACCTTCGCCGACGATGGCGCCCGCGAGCGGTTCCGGAGGCAAGGGCTCTTCGCGGCACCGGTGCTGATCGTCGTCCTCTCGCACAAGGACGCATACCTCGATCGCTACGCCGAACCGGACAAGGGCTGGACCGACCGCAGCGAGTCCCACTGGCCGGTGCCGTACTGGGACGTCGACGCCGGGTTCGCGGCCCTGCTCATGCATCTCACCGCGGTCGACGCCGGGTTGGGGTCGCTGTTCTTCGGCGTGTTCGAGGTGGCGCGTTTCAGGGAAGCCTTCGGCGTGCCCCAGGGCTACACCCCGGTCGGCGCCCTGGCCGTCGGCCACCCCCGTCCCGACGAACCGTCACCTTCACTGGCCCGGGGCCGCCGCCCGCTCGATGCTGTCGTCCACCGCGGCCGCTGGTGACAATTGCCGGACGAGCTCGTCGACGTCGGCGGTCGGAAGTCCGCAGGCATAGTTCTTGCACACGTAGGCCATGCCCTCGGCGCGCCCGTCCCACAGCGGCGACGGGTAGCGCTCGCCCCACGCCAGCACCGCGTTCGGCAGGTATCGCCTGTGGACGGCGGCCACGAGGTCAGGCCGGTCGCCGGTGATGACGATCTCAGTGGCGCCGGCCGTGGCCATGTCCACGGCCTCGAGGAGGTGGGCGAACGCACTGGGCTGGCGCTCCAGGGGGCCTGCGAGCAGGCGCAGGATGGCGTCGGCGTGCTCGGTGTAGCGGACCTCGTCCACGAGCGCGCCGAGACGCAGGAGGGCAACTCCCGCCACCGAGTTGGCGGCTGGGAGGGCGCTGTCGAACAGGTCCTTGGGCCGGGTGATGAGCTGTTCGGCGTCCTTGCCGGTCGT
Organism: Actinomycetota bacterium; assembly: GCA_902812475.1. Classification (GTDB taxonomy): domain Bacteria; phylum Actinomycetota; class Acidimicrobiia; order Acidimicrobiales; family AC-14; genus CADDZP01. The sequence continues at coordinate 1,389 of CADDZP010000294.1, forward strand.
GAACAGGCCGCCGTTGGCCTCGTCCCAGAAGAGGTCGAGCATGGCGTCTGCCGTGCGCCGGGCTTCGTCGATCCAGCGGGCCTGGCCCGTCGCCTCGGCGAGGCGCGTGAAGGCGTCGACGAGGGCGGCGTAGTCGTTGGCGTAGCCGAGGTGGTTGGCCCGGCCATCCTGCCACGCTCGCAGCCAGCGGCCGTCCGCCGATCGGCGCAGTTCACGCAAGAGGAATTCACCCGTCTGCACGGCCTGTCCCATCCACGCTTCGTTTCGCGTGGCGGCCGCGGCTTCGGCGAGCGTCGACAGGAAGAGGGCGTTCCACTCGGTGAGGACCTTGTCATCGAGCCCGGGCCGGACGCGGCCTTCGCGGGCTTCGAACAATCGCTCGCGTGCTCGCTCGATGTGGGGTGGGCGGACGAGGTCGCCTCGGGCGGGCCGGTGGAGGATGTTGGCGCCCTCGAAGTTGCCGGCGTCAGTGACGCCCCACCAGTCGAGCGCGGCGGGCGCCTCGTCGGGGCCGAGCACGTCTTCGATCTCGTGTTGCCGCCAGACGTAGAACTTGCCCTCCTCGCCTTCGGAGTCGGCGTCCTCGGCGCTGTAGAGCCCGCCGTCGGGATGGCGCAGGTCCCGCAGGACATAGCCGATGGTCTCCTCCATGACCTGGCGGTACCGCACGTCGTCCGTCAGCTGCCAGGCGTGGAGGTAGGCCCGTCCGAGAAGAGCCTGGTTGTAGAGCATCTTCTCGAAATGGGGGACCATCCAGAAGGCGTCGACCGAGTAACGGGCGAAGCCGCCGCCCAGGTGGTCGTAGATCCCGCCCGAGGCCATGGCGTCGAGGGTCGTGGTGACCATGGACAGGAGCTCGGGGCGGTCGCCTCCCGCAGAGGCCCGGAGGAGGAGCTCGAGGCTCGACTCCTGGGGGAACTTCGGCGCCTGTCCGAACCCGCCCGACTGGCTGTCGAACATGCTTCGCAGCGTCGCGACGGCGCCGTCGAGCACGCCGCGATCGACGGCGCTCGAAGAGGGCGTCAGCTCGGCGACGTGGCCCAGCGCTTCGGTGAGGCGCCCGGCCTGGTCGTCGACTTCGCCGCGACGCTCGTCCCACGCCTCGCGCACGGCCTGCAGCACCTGCACGAACCCGGGCATGCCGTGGCGGGGCTCCTTCGGGTAGTACGTGCCGCCGTAGAACGGCCGCTTGTCGGGCCTGAGGAACACCGTCATGGGCCAGCCGCCGTGCCCGGTGAGCGCCTGCACCGCTTCCATGTAGATGCCGTCGACGTCGGGCCGCTCCTCGCGGTCGACCTTGATGTTGACGAACAGCTCGTTCATCACCGCAGCCACGCCGGGGTCCTCGAACGACTCGTGGGCCATCACGTGGCACCAGTGGCACGCCGAGTACCCGACCGAGAGCAGGACCGGCTTGTCCTCGGCCTTCGCCCGCTCGAACGCCTCCTCCGACCACGGATACCAGTCGACAGGGTTGTCCTTGTGCTGCCGCAGGTACGGACTGGTCTGGTCGGCAAGCCGGTTCATGTCGTCCTTCCTACCCTCTTCGGCATCTGTGCGGTTCCGGGCGGGTGTCCGATATCCCCGGAAATTTCATCGAAATCCTCAGGTTGTTCCTCTTTACTTCCACATGCGATTGCGCCGATACTCCTGACAGCCCAGAGCGGACGCCGGCAGGGCTGCCGAAGGTGGAGGGAAACCGGAAGCCGGAAGCAGTAGCCGGTGGAAGCGATGGGTGAGGGCTCGTTTCGGAGTGGCGGTGTCGTCAGGCACCGCCGCAAGCGGAGCGAGACCGAACGGCTTGGACCCCGAGCAACAAGAAGGCTTCGGCCCGACGGTTACTCGGGGTCGAGTCGCGTCACGGGTCAAGGCGTAGAGTCCGCCCACTATGGAGCTGAGACTCGACGGGAAGACCGCCCTCGTCACCGGTGCCAGCAAAGGCATCGGGTTCGCCATCGCCAAGGCCATGGCCGAGTCGGGCGCCAAGGTCATGCTGTCGTCCCGCAAACAGGACCAGCTGGAGAAGGCGGCGGCCGAGATCGACGGCGAGGTGGCGGTGTTCGCGGCCAACGCCGGCGAACCCGACCAGGCGGAGGCGTGTGTCGACGCCACCCTGGAGCGGTTCCGCACCCTCGACATCCTCGTCAACAACGCCGCGACCAACCCGTACTTCGGCCGTGCCATCGACATCGACCTGTCCCGCTACGACAAGACGTTCCAGGTCAACGTGCGTGGCGTCTTCGTCTGGACACAGCTCGCCTACAAGAAGTGGATGCAGGAGCACGGCGGCAGCGTCATCAACATCGCCTCGGTCGGCGGCATGCACTACGGCAGCCTCATCGGCATCTACGACACCACGAAGGCGGCCGTCATCTACCTCACCAGGCACCTGGCCGCCGAGCTGGCCCCGAACATCCGGGTGAACGCCATCGCTCCCGGCCTGGTGAAGACCGACTTCGCCCGTGCCCTCTACGAGTCCGGCGAGGAGGCGGTGGCGGCGATGATGCCGATGAAGCGCCTGGGCATTCCCGAGGACGTCGCGCCCGCAGCCGTCTTCCTGGCCAGCGACGCCGCCAGTTGGTTGACCGGCGACGTCCTCGTCGTCGACGGCGGGATGCTCGTCAGACCGTAAAGGCGCGCACGGCCAGGCCGGGCGTGGGCAGGGTGCGCCCGTCGGGGCCGCCGAAGCAGCAGTTGGTCGTGACGCCCAATGCCCGGGATCTCCAGGAAGTCGACGACCGACCTCGGCCCGCGCTGCGCTCACGACGGAAGCGGTGCCCCGCAGTGCGGGCACTCGTCGTACGCCCGCGAGACGGCTCGCTGACACGACGCGCAGCGCATCACCTCCACCTCACCGCGCCGCATCCGGCCGATCGCCGACCACAAGATCCCGCCCACGGCGACGACCAGCAGCACCTCCAGCGCGTCCCGGACGAGCGGATTCATCGGCACCTAGTCTGACCAACCATGGCCATCGACTTCACCCTGCCCCCGGACATCGAAGAGATCCGTCGTCGGGTCCGAGAGTTCATCGAGGGCGAGGTCCGGCCCGCCGAGCAGAAGCTCGAGGAGGCGGACGATCGCAAGGTGCTGATCGAGACCATCATCAACCTGCGCCAGAAGGCCAAGGATTGGGAGCTCTGGCTGCCTCACATGCCCAAGGAG
>CADDZP010000295.1 GCA_902812475.1 Actinomycetota bacterium
ACGATGCGGAGACTTCTACCCCGTGGTCGTCGTTTCTTGTTCGGAGGACGGACGCCGTGGATCGACCCACACGGTGACCGTCGTCCCTTGCACGGCCGAGGAGCCACCGGACGGACTCTGCTTCCAGACCGTGCCTTGGCGCTGGGCTGCGTCCGGCGTGGGCGGCTCGGCTTGGACGACGACATGGGCGGCGAAACCGGCGTTCTCCAGCTGGGTGCGGGCGTCGTCGCCCGACAGACCGAGGACGCTCGGGACCTGGGCGGGCGCCTTGCCCGTCCCGACGTCGAGCGTGATGGCCGCACCCCCCGGCGCCAGGCAGCCGCCGCACGGCGACTGGTCGACGACGAAGCCAGGCGGGTAGTCGCCGTTGGGCACGCTGACGCGCCGGGCGGTGAAGCCCTCGGCGCCCAGACGGTCCTCGGCCTGGTCGGCGGGCATGCCCGTCACCGTCGGCACCGGTCGCAGATCACCGTTCTGGCTCCTGGCCGCGGGCACGGCCGGCGGGAACGGCGTGACCGGCGTCTGCGCCAGCGCCGCACTCATGTAGAGCTGCCAGATCTGCGCCGGCCACGTTCCGCCCTCCACCTTGACGCGGGTGGCGGGCGGCACCATGGAGCGCTGGGCGTCGGCAAACCCGACCCACACAGACGTGACGAGCTCGGGCGTGAAGCCGACGAACCAGGCGTCACGCCATTGCTCACCGGTCCCGGTCTTGCCAGCGACCGGACGGCCGATGCGGGCGCCCACCCCCGTCCCTCGCTGCACGACCTGCTCCAGCACGGTGCGCACCTGGTCGACGACCTCGGGCTGGAGCGCGGGTCTCGGGTCGGGTTGGCTCTGGTAGAGCACGGTGCCGTCGGCCTTGGTCACGCGTGTGATGAGCACGGGGCTGACGGCCACACCCTTGTTGTCGAGCGTCCCGTAGGCGCTCGCCATCTCGAGGGGAGTGACGTCGTTGGTGCCGAGCACAGCGGACGGATAGGGGTCGAGGTGGGAGCTGATCCCCATCCGCCGGGCGGTGTCGAGTGCCTCGTTGGGCCCGACCTCGAGGATGAGCCGGGCGTACACGGTGTTGATCGAGTGCACGGTCGCCTCGACCAGGTCCATGGTGCCACCGCCCTCGTCCTCGAAGTTGCGTACGTGCCAGACGCCGCCTCGCGGGAGCGGGAGATCGAGCGTCTGGGGTGCCGGATACAGCTTGTGCAGTGAGATGCCCTGCTGGACGGCGGCGGCCAGAACGAACGGCTTGAACGACGAGCCGGCGGGGCGCTCGCCCTGGGTGGCGAGGTTGAACTTGGCCTGGCTGCCACCACCGAAGAAGTCGCGCCCCCCGACGAGGGCGCGCACGTACCCGGTCGACGGTTCCAGGGACACGACGGCAGCAGCGGGGTCGGTCGCCGGCTTCGACAGCACCTTGGCCACCGCCTGCTCGGCCTCGGCCTGCTTGGCCAGGTCGACGGTGGTGGAGATGCGCAGCCCGCCGTTGAACAGGTTGCGCTGGCGTTCGGCGGGCGACTGGCCTGCGCCGTACTTCGGGTCGTCGAGGATCTGCTGCTTGACGGCTTCGACGAAGTAGGGCGCCGCGTAGGTGTCGGCCGCCTGCTTGTGCACGGAGCCCAGCGGCGCGGCTTTGGCGCCGGCCGCTTCGGCGTCGGTGATGACGTGGAGTGACGCCATCTTGTCGAGGACCTCGCTCCGCCGGCGGGCGGCGGCGTCGGGGTGGTCGTAGGGGTCGTAGTTGTTGGGCGAGCGGATGAGTCCGGCGAGCAGCGCGGCCTCGGGCAGGTCGAGCTTGTCGGCGGCGACGCCGAAGTACGTGTCGGCGGCGGCCTGCACGCCGTAGGCGCCGTTGCCGAAGTAGATCGTGTTGAGGTAGCCCTCGAGGATCTTGGCCTTCCCCAGCTTGTGCTCCAACTGGTAGGCGAGGGCGGCCTCCCGCAGCTTCCGGTGCACGGTGCGCTCGCGGTCGGCGAGCACGTTCTTCACGTACTGCTCGGTGATCGTCGACCCGCCCTGCACGATCTTGCCGTGGTTGGCGTTCTCCCACGCCGCCCGCACCATGGCCCGGATGTCGACGCCCTTGTGCGACCAGAAGCGCTCGTCTTCGATGGCGACGACGGCGTCCCGGAGCGGCTTGGCCATCTGGGCGAGCGGGACGGTCTCCCGGTTCTCGTCGGCGTGCAGGGTGGTGAGCAGCGAGCCGTCGGACGCGTAGATCTTGGTGGACTCGGCGACGGCCGGCCCGCTCAGGCGCAGGTCGGGCGTCTGCCATGCGCACGCGCCGGCCACCAGGGCGAGCACGACGACGAGCACGCGGACACGGACCACGCTCCATTGTCCCTCCGGTACGGTGCGCGTCCGTGGACACCCGGAGCCAGTTCGCCCTGTGGGCGCCCGACGACCTGCCGGCGCGTTTGCAGAGCGAGCGGGTGACCTTCTACCACGGCATCGATGCCACGGCCGACAGTCTCCACGTCGGCCAACTGGTCGGCATCATGGCCATCCGCCGCCTCCAGCGGGCCGGGCACCGGCCGATCATCCTCGTCGGCGGGGGGACGACGCTCGTCGGTGACCCGAGCGGCAAGGACGCCGAACGGCCGCTGCTCGCCGAGGCCGACATCGAGGCCAACGTCAAGGCCATCCGGGCCCAGCTCGAGCGGTTCCTCGACTTCGGTCCCGACGGCGCCCTCATGGTCAACAACGCCGAGTGGCTCGCCGACCTCCGCCTGATGTCGTTCCTGCGCGACGTCGGCAAGCACGTGACCGTCAACGTGATGATGGGCAAGGAGTCGGTCCGCACGCGCCTGGAGGGCCGCGAGCAGGGGATCTCCTACACCGAGTTCAGCTACATGCTCCTGCAGGCCTACGACTTCCTGCACCTGTTCCAGACGCACGGGTGCCGCATGCAGCTGGGCGGCACCGACCAGTGGGGCAACATCACGCTCGGCATCGACCTCATCCGCCGGGTCGCCGCCGCGGACGCCTACGGCGCCGCCTGGCCACTGCTCACGAAGGCGGACGGCTCCAAGTTCGGCAAGTCCGAGCAGGGAGCGATCTGGCTCTCGCCCGAGCGGACGAGCCCCTACGACTTCTTCCAGTATTGGGTGAACGCGAGCGACGATGACGTCGGCACCTTCCTGCGCCTGTTCACCGACGTGGCCGAGGACGAGGTCGACGAGTTGCTGGCCGCCCCTCCCGAGCGGCGGGCAGCCCAGCGCCGCCTCGCCCACGAGGTGACGTCGATAGTGCACGGCCGGGAGGGAGTCGCCGCCGCCGAACGGGCGTCCGAGGCGCTGTTCGGTGGCGATCCCACCACGCTGAGCGAGGACGAGATCCGGTCGGTGTTCGCCGACGCCCCTTCGAGTGACGCGGAGCTCGGTGCCCCGCTCGTCGACCTCTTCGCCGACGCCTTCGAGGGTGGATCAAAGGGGGCCGCCCGGCGCACCGCGGGCCAGGGAGGCGCCTACGTCAACGGTCGCCAGGAGAAGGAGCTCGATCGCCCGGTGGGGGAATCCGACCTTCTGCCCGGGCGTTGCCTGCTCCTGCGGAAGGGCCGGAAGCGATATCATCTCGTCCGGTTCGGGTGAGTCGGACGACAACCCCGTTGCCCACCCCGCTGCAACCGTGCTATGGTTGCAAGGTTGCGCCCTCTGATGGGGGCGCAGCGCCATCCTTCGGCGGGATCCGCCGAGGACACGAGGAAGTGCGGAGGTCTCTCCGCAACCCTCGGAGCACTGGACACGAACGTCTCCCTCGTGGAGAAGTGTGTCTCCCGGTCGCTCCTTGAAAACGGAATAGAGGATTTTCAGCCAAAAGCCAGTGCGGGTGACGCTGCGCGAGCAGCGCCACTAAGTCAATGCACTGAGAACATGGACAACGTGTTCTTGTGCCAGTTGGTCGTAAGGGGTGAGTAGCCCCGCTCGACCGACTCTCCGATCTAAAACCCGGATTCTCGGGTCGCAGATCTCGATGGAGAGTTTGATCCTGGCTCAGGACGAACGCTGGCGGCGTGCTTAATACATGCAAGTCGAACGGGGTCCAACCGGTGGCAACACCGGGGAAGACCTAGTGGCGAACGGGTGAGTAACACGTGAGCAACCTGTCCCGAAGACTGGGATAACACCGGGAAACTGGTGCTAATACCGGATGCCCTCACCGGGCCGCATGACTTGGTGAGGAAATGAGTTTCGCTTCGGGAGGGGCTCGCGGCCTATCAGCTTGTTGGTGGGGTAACGGCCTACCAAGGCGGCGACGGGTAGCTGGTCTGAGAGGACGACCAGCCACACTGGGACTGAGACACGGCCCAGACTCCTACGGGAGGCAGCAGTAGGGAATCTTGCGCAATGGGCGAAAGCCTGACGCAGCAACGCCGCGTGGGGGATGAAGGCTCTCGGGTTGTAAACCCCTTTCAGCAGGGACGAAATTGACGGTACCTGCAGAAGAAGCCCCGGCCAACTACGTGCCAGCAGCCGCGGTAATACGTAGGGGGCGAGCGTTGTCCGGATTCATTGGGCGTAAAGAGCTCGTAGGCGGCTTGG
>CADDZP010000296.1 GCA_902812475.1 Actinomycetota bacterium
CTTTGAGCAGCGCCCGGATCTCGGGCTCGACGCCGTCGACGATCGAGCCCTTCGGCGCTCGCTCATAGCGGGGCGGCGTGTCGCTTCGAAGCGCCTCGCGCACGGTGTTGCGCGAGATGTCGAGGTGGCGAACGATCGCTTTGATCGACATGCCCTCGGCGCGGTGGAGCCGACGGATCTCGGCCCAGTCCTCCACGGTGATCACCCTTCCATCTCCCTGGCCCGCATCCGGCCAGGGTTCGAGTCCCAAATAGCTGCTGTGGTGGACCCGGAAGGGGGGTCAGGTTTCGCTTGCCGATAGGGGGTCAGTTTCTACGTGCCGCTGACAGACGTTGGCGAAGAAGGCGGGGAGACAGAAGAAGATGGCTCTGGTACTCCTGACGCGGTCGTCGCGGCTGAGGAGCGTTTATCTGCACGACTAGCGGAACTAGAGAAGGCGGCAGAAGAAGGGCGTTCAACGAGGTCGTGCGCGACGTGCCGTCCATTGAGGAACAGCCTCGTCCGTACCTCAACGGCAGGCGTAACATTTTTGCGCCTAGGTGGCGCAAAATTATTGGCGCATCGAAGCCCCAGACGCCTTCGGCGTGTGGGAGGCGAACCATCGCCCGAACGCCGACGAAAAGGGCGACATGGCAGCGTGGCTCGCGCGATCTGCCAGCGTGACGGCCCGCCTCCCGCTGATGACATGGACGAGAAGGGCAACCTCACGGCCACCGGCCCCAACAGCGAGGTCGTGCGGTTCCGGCGGTTCGACCTTCCCGGCCAGGTGCCGTGCGGGCACATGTTCGTGTTCAAGATCGACTAGCGATCTGTTCGTACACCGATCGCTTCCCACTCACCCGACTCATCAGGCTTCCATGCGCTCGCTGTCGGTCAGCTTGCGGGTGCTGTAGCCCTGTCTGTCAGGGTGACGTGAGACACCCGCGGTAGCTCACCATCCCTACAGGCGAGACAGGACCATCTAGACCGCTGACACATGACGACTGCATCCCTGCTCCAGCGCGCCCATGATGGCGTGGTGGACGAGCCCGACCCGGCCGCCCGGCCACGGCGGTCGGCGGCGGTGATCCTTGACCCGACACTGACGGCCGTCCTCGGCGCGTGATGCGGAGCCGCGGGCCGGTGGTTGGCGCCGGCAGCGGACGCTCGCGCTTCATGACGACCGGCAGCGCCATCGCCCTGCTGCAGGCGACAACATCGGTGCGCTCGTCGGCTTGGTCAGCACGAACGAGAGCGTGACTTTCACCGGGATGCTGCTGGCCAAAGTCGAGGTCAGTTCAAGGCGTGGGGCAGCATCATCCGGAGCGGCATCTCATCGCGGTATTGCGCGACTACACGGCCAACGTCATCACACCGTCATCGGCATCGCTGGGGTCGACCCACTCGAGGGGTCTGCAGCACGACACGTCGGACGGCTCGACGTCGGCACCGCTGGGACTTCGGCACCAGGCGTGTCGACATCGCCTGGAGGGCGGGCGTCGCAAGAAAGGGCGAGCCGGTGAGGGGCTCAGCCCATCGCGCGGCGCCGCTGGCTGACAGCGGATCCATTGCGGACGCCGCCGGACCAACACGGCCAATTGACTTTCGCCGTCGACACGCTCACGGCAGTCCGCTGGAAGCCATCGAAGCGCCCGATGAAAGATCGGCGAGGGCCTCGGTGGGGTTCGGTTGACATACCCCGCGAGGAAAGCCAGCGTCCGATCACAACGGACCGCGCTCGACCATGCCCTTCGCTGACTTGATGTTCTGGGCCAGCTCGGTGTCGACCAGCCGCTTCATGACGTACTTCTGGCGGAAGCGCCCCTGCTTGTCCTTGAGCATGTCGGACAGCGACTTCAAGGGACGGCTGCCGGGGCCCGTGACAGGGCCCGTGGCGGCCGTTGTCGAACAGGTCGCGGTCACCCGCTGTGCCCGGTGCCAGGTTGCCGACTTCAGCGTCGAGGAGCATCTCCTCGGCCAGGTGGAAGTTGCGGTGCGAGGACGTCGCACTGCGCATCACGAAGCCGTCGACCTCTTGGGCGTTGGACAAGGCGTCACGCGGGCCGATATGGCTCGAGCGTCGGCCACTCCCATGCCCATCGACGGTGCCGGCGAGCGCGATCACGTGAGCTCTGTTCGAACACGTCGGCGACGAGGTTCAGGCGGCGTCGGCGGCCAGCCCCCTCGTGTTGATGAACGCCAGCCCTCGCCGACCTGGCGGGCGTCGACGCCGTTCGTGCCGGCCGCCGTCCCCATGACGTACTTGGTGTCGATGTGGCGAACGCGATGGTCCCGAACAAGAGGTTGGCAGAGCTCTCGGCGCCGGTGCGACGAATGTCCGGCATCCGCCCGCCCCGTCTCACTGCGCCGCTCGCTTGTCGGCGCGTGCTTCGTGGAGAGCGCCGACCTTGCCGACGCGATTTCGAACGAGCTGCTCTCACAACTCGGCGCGGCGCCGGCCGCAGGTCGACGCGTAGGCAGCCGTGGCGAGCAAATGCGCTGGGGAAGCCGACGAAACAGCGCAGTCCTCAGCACCGTCGGCGCCGGTCGGCGCGCCGGTGAGATCGGTCGATCGGTGGTATCGACCGCGTTCGTAAGGCGATCGAACAGCGGGCTCACCCGACTTTCGTGCGTCTGTGCCCGGTAATTGGGCATTGAGGCACGAAAGTCGGAGGCGGCGAGGGCGACGGCTCCGGGCCTCTGAGCTGCGGTTTTGCGGTTCTGACAGCTGTCAGTTCGACGATTTCTTCCAGTGACAGTCGACCGGACAGCACCGCTGACACGTCGGCGCTCGACACTGACCCCGCACCTACCGAGGGGGAACAGAACGATGAAGACGACGATGACACTCGAGCACGACACCGACGCTCACTTCCTGGCGCGCATGGAACAGGCGACGACCGGAGAGCGGGACGCCGTGTTCGCCGACCTGGCCGTACTCGCCCTCCAGGGCGACGAGCTGGCCGAGCGCACCATCCGCGCTCTCGTGCTGCCGACGTGTCGCACCATCGCCGCCGGCAAGGGTCAGCACCTGGTCGGCGCACTGATCGATGCCGCGTTCGACGAAGTCCTCGAGTGGGCCGTCCGCGAAGGGCACGCGTCGCGATGAACGCGCGTCGAGCGGAACGGCTCGACGCCTGGTTGGCGAAAGCGGACCAAGTCCTCGCCGAGTACGACCGTCAGAAGAGCGACGTGCAGAGCCGGCTGATCTCGCGCTCGAGCGACGCCAGGCCCTCCACCTTGCCGAGGCACACAGCGACGCCCGCCTCGTCGGCCGCCCGTTGCAAGTCGGCATCGATGAAAGCGGTGTAGAGCACGATCAGCTGCCCCGGTCGGCGCTCCTTGATGCTGCGCGCTGTGGCGAGCCCATCCATGCCGGGCATGCGATAGTCGAGGACGACGACGTCGGGGTCGGCGCCCTCCACCCGACGTACGGCCTCGGCACCGCTGGCCGCTTCTTCGACAACCTCGAAGCCATCGAGGGTGAGCATGGACGACAGCATCTGGCGGACGTGGTCGGTGTCGTCAACCACCATCACCCGAATGGGCCTGGCCATTGGCCCCGGAGCCTAGCTGTGAGTCGTTCAAATCGTGCGCGCCATCCGGTCCCGCGTGAAGCGGCGGACGCCGCGGGCGACGAGCAACAGGGCCACCGCCCACACCGCGGCGCCGATGGCGAGGGCGATCGGCAACGTCACCAGCAGCACTCCGGTCGACTGTCCGACGGCGAGGAAGATGAGAGGCAGGATGACGGCGCCGCCGAGCTGGTTGGCCTCCTGTGTGCTTGTTGCCCGCGCCGACACGCGCACCATCACCCCGAGCCCGAGCGCGGCGACCGCGGGCGCCACCCAGAAGATGACGACGAGCCACAGCTTGGTCGGAACGATGAGGTGGTGGGCCACCGGCCACGCCGTCACGTCGACGACGAACACGAACAATGCGAAGCCGATCCACGACGTTGTGACGGCGGGGATGAAGGCGCCGAGCAGCTTGGCGAAGAACAGGTCGCGGTCGGGCACTGGCTGGTGCAGCAGGCTCTCGAGGGTCTTGCGCTCCTTCTCGCCCGCGAAGGCGTCGGCGGCAAGCACGGCGGCGAGCATGAGAGGAACGATGAGGAACAGCGGCGCCACGAGGTAGCCGTCGACGAGTGTCAGCAGACGCTCGCCCGGCGGCAGGCCGGTGATGTGGCGGGCGAACCCGTGGGGAAGCGCACGGACGAGGCTGGTGACGTCGGGCGGATGGGCGCTGCGCGCCGCCAGTCCGACCACGAGCGGGAGGACGACGAGCAGGAAGAACGGCACGATGAGCATCGGCAGCATGACGCCCTTGCTGCGCCGCACGGCCGTGAAGTCCTTGGCGGCAATGGCGCGCACTGCGTTCAGACGCGAGGACGTGTGGGCGCTCACTCGGCGGTCTCCTGGATGGCGAAGTAGATCTCCTCGACCGTCGGCGGACGCGGCACGGCGCCGAACACCGGGACCTCCATCTGCACGAGCATGGCGACGAGCGGCGGCACGGCAGCGCGGTCCTCGATGTCGACGCGAGCGCCCACACGTC
>CADDZP010000297.1 GCA_902812475.1 Actinomycetota bacterium
ACGACGGACTTGGCCGGGCGGACGGGGTCGAGGGAGCCAACGACCTGGCCGACGAAGTAGGTAGCCAAGTCCCGGGCGCGGGAGTCCGCGTGGTTGGCGGCCTGATGGATGCGGAGCTGCGGGTCGGCGTTGAGCGCCGTCTGCAGGGGCATGCCGAGCGGATCGGGCGTGTCCGGGCGATCCCACTCGTCGGTCCAGGCGGTGCGCAGCATGCGGGCGGGCTTGCCGGTCAGCGACCGCGACCTGACGGTGTCGGAAGACGTCGCCGTGAGAAACTTCTCCTTGACGACGGGCGGCGTCTCGGCCTCCTCCGTCGCCAGCCACACCGACCCACACCACACGCCTTGGGCGCCGAGCGCCAGCGCGGCTGCGACCTGGCGGCCGCGTGCGATGCCGCCCGCCGCCAGCACGGGGACGGGGGCGACGGCGTCGACGACCTCAGGCACCAGCACCATGGTCGAGACCTCGCCGGTGTGGCCGCCGGCCTCAGTGCCTTGTGCGACGACGAGGTCGACGCCGGCGGCAGCGTGGCGCTCAGCGTGGTGGGTGGTCCCGGCAAGGGCGGCTACGACGACGCCCGCCCCGTGCGCTCGGTCGACCAGGTCGAGCGGGGGCGGGCCGAGGGCGCTGGCGATCAGCCGGATGCCATGGGCGAACGCGACGTCGAGCAGCGGCTCGTAGCCCTTCGGTGACACGTTCAGGCCGGCACCGACGGGGACCCGCTCGTGATCGGCGGGCACGGGGATGCCGTAGCGAGCCAGCAGGTCGTCGAGGAAGTCGCGGTGCTCCTGGGGCAGCAAGGCCCGCACCTGGCGCGCATCGATGCCGCCTTCCTCGGCGCCGACGTACTTCGGCGGCAGGAGGAGGTCGACGCCGTACGGTCGGCCGCCGACCTGCTCCTCGATCCACGTCAGCTCGGTGTCGAGTAGCTCGGGGCTGTGGCCGACGGCGCCGAGCACGCCGAGCCCGCCGGCCTTGGACACCGCGGCCACCACGTCGCGGCAGTGGCTGAAGGCGCAGATGGGGAACTCGACGCCGAGCAGGTCGGCAGCCTGGGTGCGCATGGATTGCTCCTAACGACTTGTTGATGGACGTCAATCAGAACGATCAGCGGGACCTCAGCGGACGAGGTCGTAGTCCTCGAGGCGGGGGGCGGCCATCTCCTCGCGGAAGCGGTCCATCGTCCACGGCCAGGCGGCGGGGATGCCGCGGTCGTCGAGGTACCAGCTGCGACAGCCCGTCACCCACACGGTCTTCTGGGCCGCCTCCACCCGGGCGGCCTCGAAACGCTCGGTGGCGGGCTGGCTGGCGCACACCTCGCGGGCCGCGCCCTCGGCCAGACGCTCGACGAGCTGCATGACGTAGGCGAACTGGAGCTCGGCCACGTCGATCAGCGAGAAGTTGCCCACCGGCCCGTTCGGCCCGTTGAGCATGAACAGGTTCGGGAACTCGGGCACCGAGATCGACAGGTAGGCGGTGGGGCGCTTGGCCCACGCGGTGTCCAGGCTCACGCCGCCCCGCCCCGTCACTTCGATGGGGCGCAGGAAGCGGTCGACCCGGAACCCGGTGGCGAGCACGAGGACGTCGAGCTCGTGCAACTCGCCGTCGACGGTGCGCACGCCCTCCCGCTCGACCCGCACGATGGCGTCGGTGACCAGGCGGGCGTTGGGGTGCTGGATGGCCTCGTAGAAGTGAGGCGAGATGATCAGGCGCTTGCACGCGGCGCGGTAGCCGGGCCGCAGCTTCTCGCGCAGCTCGGGGTCCACCACGTTGGTTTCGAGGTTGGCCCGGCACAGCTCCTCGAGCATTTTGACCTGGGGCGACTCGGCGTCGACAACGGCGTTGGCGAACCCCTCGGTGAACGTCTTGGAGAGCTCCTCACGCAGGTCGCGCATCGCCTCTGGCTGGGCCCGGTACCGGGCCCGCTCCTCGTCGGTGAAGGCTGGGTTGGGCACGGGCAGCACCCACTGTGCGGTGCGCTGGTAGAGGTCCAGGCGGCCGGCCGCGCCCGCCAGGGCGCGCACGATCTGCACCGCGCTCGACCCCGTGCCCACCACACCGACCCGGGCTCCCTCCAGCGGCACGCGGTGGTCCCATCGGGCGCTGTGGAACACGGCGCCTCCGAAGTCGTCCAGTCCCTCGATGTCGGGATAGGCGGGATGGTGGAGCACACCCGTGGCGGCGATGACGACGTCGACGTGCTCCCGCCCGCCCCGGGCCGCTTCGACCGTCCACCGTCCGTTCGACCGCTCCAGGCGGGTGACCTCGGTGCCGAAGCGGATGCGCTCGAGCACGCCGTGCTCGCGCGCCACGCGCTCGAGGTACTCGCGGATCTCGGGCCCGGGCGAGAAGGTGTGGCTCCAGTCCGGGTTGGGCGCGAACGAATAGCTGTACAAGTGCGAGGGCACGTCGCAGGCGACACCCGGGTAGGTGTTCTCCCGCCACGTGCCGCCCAGGGTGTCGGCCTTCTCGTAGACGACAACGTCGTCGAAGCCCGCCTGGCGGAGCTCGATGGCGCTGAGGATGCCGGCCATGCCGGCGCCGATCACGGCGAAACGCAGCGGTCGGGTCATCGGTTGTCGTAATTGGCCAGGACGGCGGCCAGGTCGAACTCCCGCTGGCGCACGGGCTGGTCGAGCCAGGCGCCGTCACGGGCAACGAGGAGGCGATCGTCGAGGAGCTTGCCCGAGAGCGCGGAGCGCGCGTGGGCCGGGCAGAACTGGATGATCCACGCCCGCCGGTGGCGGTCGGTGGTGTTGGGCCCGCTGCGGTGCATGCTCAGCGAGGAGAACACCAGCACGTCGCCCCTGCCGACCGGTACGGCCACGCCGTCGTCGGGCTCGTCGTAGCCAACGCGAAACGGCCCGGCGCCCGCGTGGTGGGGCCTGGTCCCCAACTGGTGACTGCCGGGGATCACCCAGATGCAGCCGTTGTCGACGTCGGCGTCGTCGAGGGCCAGCCAGCAGGTGACGTACTCCTCGGGGACGAGTGGGGTGTACCCGTTGTCCTGGTGCCACGGCAGCTCGGTACGGGCCTGGGGTGGCTTGGCCACGGCCTGCTCCCAGTAGAGGCGGGCGTCGCCGGTACCGAGGAGGGGCAGGACGACCGGCGCCCACCGGGCGTCGGTGGCGACGGCGGTCAGCTCGGGGCTGGCCAGGTGCATCATGGGCCGGTAGGAGAGCGGGCCATCGTTCGCCTCGCCCAGCGCCAGCTCGAAGGCGGCCTCCTCGACGTGGGCGACGATGTCGTCGCACTCGCCGGACGAGAACAGCTGGGGCACGACGAAGAACCCCGTCGTCCGGAACGCCTCGACATCGATCGTGTCGTTCACTCGATCACCTCGTAGGTCGGTGGGGTGCCGGTCACGCGGACCCGGGCACCCACCAGGTTGCGCCCGGCCAGGGCCGGCAGGTGATTTGACGACGCGGCGGCGACGACCCGTCGCCCGTCGTCGAGGGTCGCGATCACGGGCGCGGCTCCGACTGTCTCGCCCTGGTACACGACGGTGGCGGCGTCGACGGTCGCCGGTCCCTCGGCGCGGAGCGCGACCGGGAGGGCGGCGGCGTCGATCTGGCGCTGTCGCGCCGCGGTGTCCACCCGCACGAAACCGCCGGGCGGGGGGGACGAGCCGAACAGCCCGAAGGAGTGCTTGGTCGTGTACCAGCCGAGGGCGCCGACCAGGCCCAGGCTGTGGCTGTCGTCCTCGCGGAGCCGATCGGTCAGGGTGGCGATGGCATGGGTGGAGTAGTTGTTGCCCGGCCCGCCGAAGTACGGCAGCCCGCCGGTCACCGTCAGGCCGCGCGCGTCGTCGACGCCGAGACCCAGGGCCGCGGTCGCTACCTCGACGGCCGCCGGAAAGCAGGAGTACAGGTCGAAGAGGTCGACTTCGTCGACGCCCACGCCCGCCGACGAGAGGCAGCCTGCCGCGGCGGCAGCGACGGCGGGCGAGGCGGTCAGGTCGGGGCGGGCAGCCGGCTCCCACACGTCATGGCAGTCGGCGCCCGACCACACGAACACGGCCCTGTCGGCCACGCCGCCCGCCCGGGCCACCGCCAGCGAGCACACCACGACGGCGGCCGCCTGGTCGACGTCCAAGAAGGCGGCCATGCGCTTGGTGTAGGGCTCAGCCACGATGCGGTTGCCGGCCGACGGCTCCGCGATCGCCTCGGCACCGCGCTCTTCCCGGAACCAGGCGTAGGGGTGGGCGGCCGCCACCGCGGTGAACGGTGCGAGCAGGCGCCCGAGCACCTGGCGGTGCTCCTCCAGGCCGCGGCGGGCGCGGGCGGCGATGGCGGCTTCGAACATGGCGTAGATGTGCACGGGGAGGATGAGCCCGACCGCGTTCTCGGCGTCGCCGGTGCCGAGGCGCCCGTCGCCGACAACCGGGTCGGGCGCGTCCGCTCCGGCAACCTGCGCCCCGTGGCCGGCCTTCGCCGAGCGCATGGCCTCGGCCCCCACAATGAGGGTGGCGTCGAGGTCGCCGGCCGCAATGTCTGCGGCGGCGCGGGTCACGAGCAGCT
>CADDZP010000298.1 GCA_902812475.1 Actinomycetota bacterium
CCCCCGGTGAGCAGGAACGCGACCAGCACGCGTTCGTGGACGTCGCCGGTGATGGCGTCGAGGACGGAGACGGCCTCCCGGGGCCGCGGTCGGCTCGACCACGGGGCGCCGGTGTGGGCGGCCTGGTAGAGGAGGGTGGGGAGCCACGGGAGGTAGAGCAGCCCGGCGATGCCGAAGCCGGTGACGCCCCGGCGGACCAGTGTCCGGCGCTCGGCGCCGTCGGTCGAGAAGACGGTTGCGATCCAGGCGAGGAAGCAGGCTCCGGCGAAGTACAGGCCCCACGTGTGCGTGTACATCAGGGCGGCGAGGGTCAACCCGAACGGCACGACGAAGGCGCGCCGGCCACGGACGAAGGCGTGCAGGAAGAACGCCGACGCCAGGAGGCCGAGGAACATGACGAGCGTGTACATCCGCGTCTCGCTGGCGTAGGCGCTGATGAACGGGTTCACGGCCGCGATGAGTGCCGCGATCCATGCAGTTCGACGGCCGAAGAGGCTGGCGCCCGCCCAGAAGGCCACCGGGATGGTGGCCAGGGCCAGGAGGAAGGACAGGGCGTGGGTGGCCACTTCCGTCCGGCCGAACACGCCGATCCACAGATGCAGGAGCAGGTAGTACAGCGGCGGTGAGCCGTCCTGGCGCAGCACACCCGGGATATGGGTGAGGCTGTGGGACGAGATCCCGACCGAGATCCCCTCGTCGATCCACAGCCAGGCCCGCTGCCCGTCGAGCCGCAGCAGGAACGAGACGGCGACGAGGACCGCCAGCCCCAAAGCGACCGTGAGGCCGGTCGTTCCGAAGGCGGGTCGACGGCGGCGGGGCGCGACCCCCGACGGCGCCGCCTCGACCCTCTGCCGGCCCACCTCAGTCGTCACGGACGCGAAGGCGGGTTCCACAGGAGCGGCCTGAACTCTAGACGGGACGCGCCTTCACGAGCCGGACCCGGCTACGTCCGGTCGAGCTCCAGCATCTTGATGGCGTTGCCGCGCAGCACCTTGTAGGTCATGTCGTCGTCGAGGTGGGCGGTGATCTTCTCGACGTAGGCTTTCGAGTACGGCCACGTGGTGTCGGTGTGGGGGTAGTCGACCTCGAAGCAGATGTTGTCGCGGCCCACCGCGTCGAGGTTGTGGAGCCCGTGGTGGTCGGCGGTGAAGCACCCGAAGATGCGGCCGTGGTAGTAGGTCGACGGCGGCTCGGGGATCCGCTCCTTGGAGTGCTGCCAGCTGTCGTGCTGCTCCCAGACCGTGTCGGCCCGCTCGAGGGCGTAGGGAATCCAGCCGATCTGGCCTTCGGAGTACGCCAGCTTGAGCTTGGGGAACTGGATGAGCTTGCCCGAGAACAGCCAGTCGGCCATCGACGCCATCGAGTTGTTGAAGGCCAGCGTGCCGCCGACCCCGCCGGGCGCGTCCGGCGACGCCGCCGGGTTGGTCGACGACGAGCCGATGTGCATGCACAGCGTGATGCCCCAGTCGTTGCACACCTGGAAGAGCGGGTCCCAGTAGCCGCTGTGGATCGTGGGCAGCTTCAGGTGGTGGGGCAGCTCGCTGAAGCAGATGGCGCGCACGCCCCGCTGGGCGTTGCGCTCGGTCTCCTTGGCCGCCAGCTCGACGTCCCAGAGGGGGATGAGGCAGAGGGGGATGTTGACGCCGCCCGATGGCCCGCACCACTCCTCGACCATCCAGTCGTTGTACGCCCGCACGCAGGCCAGGCCCAGCTCCTTGTCGTCACCCTCGTAGAACGTCTGGCCGCAGAAGCGGGGGAACGTGGGGAACGGCAGCGAACCGTCCATCCAGTTCATCTCGAAGTCCTTGATGCGGGCGTCGCGGTCGTAGCAGCCCGGGATCATGTCGTCATAGGTGACGGCGACCATCTCCATCTTCGAGCGGTCGAAGTCGGGGAGATCACCGTCGGCGCCCGGCGTGATCGCCTCCTGGGGGATGGCGACGAACTTCTTGTGGACGTAGATGAGCCGGTCCTCGTAGTACCAGGCGTCGCCCCAGAGGCCCCCGGGGTCTTCGTGCATCTGATAGCGCGCACCCGCCATGTGCTTGAAGTCACCCCACCGCTTGCGCTCGACGTGCGGGCCCCGCTCCCGGTACTTCTCGGGCAGCCACGTCTGCCACACGTGGGGAGGCTCGACCACGTGGTCGTCGACGCTGATGATCTTCGGCAGCTCGTCCATCGACCAAAACGCTACCTAGTAGACGTCGGCAAGCACCGAGTAGCGACGGCCGTCGTCGAGCAGTTCGACAGCGGCGGCCAGCGCGATCACCGAGCTGCGGCGCCCGGCCAGCATCGGCAGGGCGTCACCGCTGTGGGCGACGACCTCGACGGGCTGACGCTGCCACCCCTGGTCGGGCAGCACCGATTGCAACAGGCGCCGGACGGCGGCGCCGTCGAGCACAGCTTCGTACGAGCCCCACTCCACCTGACGGATCGGCCCTCGGTCACGGTGGGCGTGGCGCAACGCGGCCAGGACGGCGGCGGCGTGGTCGCCGCCCCACCGGAGGTGGAACCTGCGGTCGTCGAGGTCGTGGAGCTCGACGTCGTACACCCGGCCCTCGGCGTCGGTGGCGGCGTCGGAGGGAGCCGGGGCGGGCGGGATCGAAAACCCGGTGCTCGGCACCACGTCGACGGGATAATCACGCCGCCGCCCTCTCACCGGCCCCAAGGCTATGCCTCGTCGCGCGCCCCCGGTCGCCAGAACGTGGCGAGATACAGGGCCGTGCCGCCGATCCCGACGACGGCCGCTATGAGCAGCGCCTTGTTCGGCTCGAACGGGAACGACAGGTCGAGGGCCCGGTCGAGCGACCACCGACCCGGCCCGACCGTGCCCAGGACGATGCCGAGGATGCCCAGCGTCGCCACGTACTCGTAGCCCTCTGTCGGACGGGAGGTGATGAAGAAGCCCTTGTCGCGGTGGTTGGTGATCCAGGCGACGAACATCAGCGACGCGGCGGCGCCGTAGGCCGCCGGCGTCAACAGACCCAGCGCCAGCACCGGCCCGACGGCGACCTCCGTCCACGTCAACACCTGGGCCTGGAGGGAACCGTTGCGCAGGCCCAAGCTCTCGAGCCAGTTCGCCATGCCCGGTCCCGACTGGAGGGCCTTCACGTGACGCCAGCCGTGCACGAACATCACGAGCCCGACCCAGACGCGCGCCACCAGCAGCACGAAGTTGACGGCGTTCTCCATGGGTCAGACGAAGCCGATGGAGCTCAGCGGCCAGACCTGGAAGAACACCCGCCCGACGATGAGGTTCCCGGAGATCGACCCGAAGTAGCGACTGTCCTCGGACACGGTGCGGTTGTCGCCCATGACCCAGTAGTGGTTGGCGGCGATGTGCTCGGGCGCGATCGGCGTGGTCGTCGCCCCCTTGGCGATGTACGGCTCGTTGAGCGGCCTGCCGTTGATCAACACCTGGCCGTTCCGCGCCTCGACGGTGTCGCCCGGGAGCCCGACGACCCGCTTGACGAGGTCCTTCACCTCGGGACCCGCCTGCACGTGGGGCGGGCGCTTGAACACGACGATGTCGCCGCGGTGCACGTCGTGCAGCCGGTAGCTGAGCTTGCTGACCAGCACCCGGTCGCCCGGCTTCAGGACCGGCGTCATCGACGGCGACGGGATGTAGAAGGAGAGGAAGAGAAACGACCGGATCAGCAGCCACATGCCGACCATGAGCCCCGCCGTGCCTGCCCAGCTGGCGACCCGGCGAGCGGGGAGTGCCAGCTGGCGCCTGATGGTGTCGCTGTCTGCTTCGGACGGCTCGGGCTCGGCCCGCGTCGCCCAGTCGACCGTCGGCGGCTCGGGACGCGTCTGGGTCGTGGTCGACGGCGCTGCGGGCCGGGTGAGGACGCCGACCGAGCTCGACGACGACGCCGATGACGACGACAGCCCGAACGAGCCGCCGCCGGTCGGCGCGGGCGTGGGCTGGGGCGTCACCGGCGCCGGCGCCAACGGCGGTGCTGTATCCGGTCGCCGCGCCGGTGTCCGGAGGACACGTCGTTCACCGATGGGGACGGGCTCGGCGGAGAGCAGGGCCACCCCGCCGGCGGGGGCACCGAGCACCTCGAGTCGCTCGTGCGCCCGGCGGCCGGCGTCGACTGTCGTCTGGCCGGCGCGGCAGACGACGACCACGGCCTCGACCATCCACACCAGTTCCGAGGAGTCGTGCACCGAGAGGGCAGGCCCGTCGAGCACCACGAAGTCGGCGAGCATGCGGGCCAGGCTCACGAAGTCCTGCTGGCGGGCCAGCAGGGCGGCGGGGTTCTGTGTGGGGCGTCCGGCCCCGACCAGGCGCACGCCCGGCACCGACGTGGGCACGGCGACCTGGTCGAGGGTAGCGGCGCCGAGGAGCACGTCGCTGAGCCCGGGCCCGGGGTCGACGCCCAGCATGTCGTGGGCGTCGGGCGCACGCATGTCGCAGTCGACGACGAGCACCGACCTACCCGTCTCGGCGACCGCGGCGGCCAGGTTCACGGCCGTGCTCGTCTTGCCCGCGTCGCCGTCGGCCGACG
>CADDZP010000299.1 GCA_902812475.1 Actinomycetota bacterium
GCTGAAGAGGACGGCGGGGTCGACGTACGCATCGCCGGCGCGCGCACCGAAGTGGAACGGCTGGGTGCCGGTCGTACCGAGGACCTGGCCCTGGCGGACGTCGTCGCCCCGTTGCACGCCCACGGTCGACAGGAACGAGTAGCTGGTGCGGATGCCGTCGGGGTGGAGGACGACGACGTGGAGCGTGCCGCCCACCTGGCCGGCGAAGACGACCTGGCCGTCAGCGGCGGCGCGGACCTCGGTGCCGGGCGCCGTCGCGTAGTCGATACCGCGGTTGCCCGGCCCGTACGGATCAGCAGGCGGGCGGAACGGGTCGGCGACCGGGGCGGAAACCGGCGGTTGGTACCCGCTGGTCGCCTGCGCAGGCGCAGCGTGCGCGACGGCAGCAGCAAGCAGAGCGACGACGCCGAGAGCCAGAACGGCAACTCGCATTGGGGTTCCCCCACGGGCAGATCAACCAGCGGGGGAAGCGCTGGCGGCGACCCTACAGCGGGGGGTGTGACAGGAAAAGGGTCAGATTCGTTGCGGTACTGCTACGCGAGCTCGCGTTCGGGCTCGGCGAGCTTGGAACGCAGCTGCAGGACAGCCTTGGTGTGGATCTGGCACACCCTGCTCTCGGTGACGCCGAGCACCTCGCCGATCTCCCCGAGCGTCAGACCCTCGTAGTAGTAGAGGGTGAGGACGATCTTCTCGCGCTCGGGCATGCGGTTGATCGAGTCGGCGAGGATCTGCTTCATCTCCTCGACCTCGAAGGCGGCGACAGGCCCTTCCCCCTTGTCGGGGATCGTCTCGCCCAGGGTCGTGGACTCGCCGCGCTCGCCGCCGACTGCCAGCATCTCGTCGAGGGCGACGAGGCCGACGAAGGAGATCTGGTTGAAGATCGTGTGCAGGTCGTTCTCGCTCAGCCCCATCTCGCCCGCCACTTCGGCGTCGGTGGGCGTGCGGTGCAGCTCGTTCTCGAGCTTGGCGTAGGCCTTCTCGACCGAGCGGGCCTTGGCTCGGACCGAACGGGGCACCCAGTCGATGGCGCGCAGTTCATCGATGATCGAGCCCTTGATGCGGGCGATGGCGTAGGTCTCGAACTTGATGCCGCGATCGGTGTCGAACTTGTCGATGGCGTCGATCAACCCGAAGATGCCGTAGCTCACCAGGTCGGCCTGCTCGATGTTCTGGGGAAGGCCGGCCGAGACGCGGCCGGCGACGTACTTGACCAGCGGGGAGTAGTGGACGATCAAGCGGTCGCGGGCGTCACGGGAGTCCGTGCGCTTGTACTCGCTCCAGAGCTCGTCGATGGCTACTGCGTCGCTGTCTTCCACAATCCGTTTATGCCCTGGGATGGGACGACTGGTACACCGCTCGCAGTCGCTCCTTGCTCACGTGAGTGTACAGCTGGGTGGTGGCAAGATCGCCGTGGCCCAGCAGCTCCTGGACGGCACGCAGGTCCGCGCCCCCGTCGAGCAGGTGGGTGGCGTAGGTATGGCGCAGGGCGTGAGGGTGTGTGGGGCTCGCCGCCCGACGGTCGAGGATGCGCCGCACGTCGCGAGGCGTGAGCCGCCGCCCCCTGCGGTTGAGGAACAGCGCATCGTCCGGTGAATCGGGTCCCGCCAGCGCGGGTCGGCCGTCGCTGAGCCACGCTCGGACGGCCTCGACCGACGGTTCGCTCATGGGCACTTGTCGCTGCTTCGACCCCTTGCCCCACACGACGACCTGGCGCCGGGCCAGGTCGACGTCACCGGCCCCGAGTCCGCACAGCTCGCCAACCCGCAGACCGCTCCCGTACAGGAGCTCGACGACGGCCTGGTCGCGAACGGCAATGGCATTTTCGTCGCCGGCCGGCGCCTCGAGCAGCACCTCGAGATCCGCGCGCCGCAACACCGTCGGAAGGCGCCCCTCCCCCTTGGGCGCCGACAGGCCGTTGGAGGGATCGGCGACGATCGCACCGGAGCGGTGCAGCCAGCCGAAGTACCGGCGCAGCGCCGACGCGCGCCGGGCGACGGTGCGCCGGCTGTAGCGCCGGGTGGAAAGGTAGGCGAGGTAACGGCGCAAGAAGATGCGGTCGACGGCCTCCGGTGAGGATGCGCCAGCGCGTTCGGCCCAGTCGCAGAAGGCGGCCACGTCTCGGCGGTACGCGGCCACCGTGTTGGCGGACGCCGCCGTCAGCGAGCGGAGGAACTCCTCCTGCTGCCAGGCCACGCGCTCACGCTAACGGGTGCCGAGGCCTCAGCGAGTGACGGCGAGCGAGTACGCGCCTGCGGCCCGGGCGGTGATGTGGTACCCGCCGGGCACAGCGGTCACCGTCACGTTCGTCACGTTGGTGCCCGTCACGTTCGGTACGCCGGTCAACGCCGGTGCCCACACGTCGAGCACTCCGGGCCGTCGGCCGGCGTCTCCTGCCAATTGGAGGGCACCCGTCGCCGGGTCGCTGGTGAGCGAGTGCAGGGCGCCCGGCGCAGCGCGGGGATAGGCCCGGCCGAGGACCTGCTGGAACGACGGCGGGATGCCGACGGGGGCGTCGGACGGGCATGCCAAGCGAACCAAGCTGTCGGTCTGGGCGGGCGGGCGCCCGTCGGGCGCGCCCAGGCTGTGGGGGTCGCCACACGCCTGCTTCCACTGCCACCAGGCGCCGCCAACCAGATGGGCGTCCTCCTCGGCCGCGTACTCGGCGACCTTGGGCGCGCTGCCCGCAGGGTTGCCGCCGAACCAGCCCCATTCCCCCGACCAGAACGTCGTGCGGTAGCGAGCCGCCTCGCGCTGCGCCTCGTCGAACTCGCCGGGGATGGTGAAGACCGTGACGCCCGCGGCGCGGTCGGCCGTGATCGACTCGGCGTAGAGGTGCGGGGCGAAGACGACCTGGGGGTCGTCGGTGAAGCCGGGCGCGGGCGACACGCCCGCGGGCGCGGCGGACCAGGTGTCCATCGGCTCGACGAAGGCGATGTGGGCGAAGCCGCGCCTGACGGAGCGCTCGGCGCGCCTGATCGCCGTGATGGCCGCGTGGTAGTAGCGGCCGAGGAGCACCACGTCGGTGACACCGGGGGTGAGGCCCGGGTGCGGCTCGTTCAGCAGGTCGTATCCAGCGACGGTTGGGTCGGCCGCGAAGGCGCGCGCCAGCTCGCCCCACGCTCGGACCAGCTCGGTTTGGATGCCGTCGCGGTCGACCCAGAAGTTGGCGAACGACTGGGCCACGGCGGGCGAGAACTCCCGCTGCTGCTCGCGGCAGGTGGTCAGACCGTCGGTGATCGTCGCCCACTGGGGCGCGCCGTCCCACCCGATGGCGGGCTGCAGGCCGGGCGGACAACCTTCGCTGGGCGGCGTGGCGATGTACTTCCCCCACGCGTCCTGGTGCATGTCGAGCACGACGTAGAGCCCATGGGCGGCTGCCCAGCCGACAGCCTGACGGATCCGGTCGATGTAGCGCTGGTCGATCACGCCCCGGCGGGGCTCGAGCAGTGACCAGTGGACGATCAGACGGACGCTGTCGAATCCGACCGCAGCCATCTGGCTGAAATCGGCTTCGGTGAGCGGCACCGTCGAAGGCAAGCTCGGATCGGCTTGGTAATAGTCGCCCAACTGGTTGGTGTTGACGCCGCGGAGGAGCACCTGGCGGTGGGCGCCGTCGTCGATACGGGCGGCTGTGCCAGGCACGACGTGCAACGGCAAGAGGGAGCCAGGCGACGGCGCCGAAGAACGCCGCGGCTGCGAGCGCGCGTCGGCACCAGACATGCCGGCCCCGACGATCAACGGGACCGCAACGGCGAGCAGGAGCATCCGCGCCATGCGCACGCACTCTCACTTCGGCGGAACCTCCGTGCTGACCTGCTCCCACCAGCCCGCCTGGCCCACCACCCGGCCACTGACTTCGAGGCGGCCAAGGGCCATGCTCACCTGCGCGGGGCCCATCCCGGACCGGGAGACCAGTTCGTCGAGGCTGGCCGGTTGCCACCCCATGGCTTCCAGCACGGCAGCCTGGGCGGGGTCGTCCGGAAGGGCGCGAGCCAGCGCGCTGCCCCCGCTCCGGCGGCGCCGCTTGGGTCCTCGACCGATGAGATCAAGGGCGACGAGGACGTCGTCGACGTCGCGTGCGGGTGCCGAGCCGCTGACCAGCAGTTCGTTCGTGTAGATCGAGGCCGGGCTGCGGACGGGTCCGGGCACCGCCATCACCGAAACACCGCGCTGGTCGGCCGCCTTCACGGTGTGGGCCGATCCGCCCTTCGCTCGAGACTCGACGACGACGAGGACGTCGGCCAATGCGGCGATGATGCGGTTGCGGGCTGGGAAGCGCCACGGTTCGGGCCGCGCCCCGAGAGCTGACTCCGACAGCACCACCCCCGCCTCGGCCACCTGCGTCCACAAGCGGGCGTGGGACCGCGGGTACACAACATCGAGGCCGCTGCCGACGACGGCGACGGGAGGGGCGGCGCCGTCGCCGGCAGCGAGTGCGCCGAAGTGGGCGGCGCCGTCGATGCCGAGCGCCAGGCCCGACACCACGCGCACGCCCGCCTCGGCCAGGCC
>CADDZP010000300.1 GCA_902812475.1 Actinomycetota bacterium
CGGCTTTCGCTGACTTATGTGCGCTCAGCGCCAACAAGTCAGCAATAGCCCGGCGGACAGCGCGCTAGCCGAACTCGATCGAGGCGTACTCGCGGAGCTTGTGCAGGCGGTGGCGGGCGTCGATTCGACGGACGGTGCCCGACTTGGAGCGCATGACGAGCGACTCGGTGGTGGCGCCGCGGCTGTCGTAGTGGACACCGCGCAGGAGCTCGCCGTCGGTGATGCCGGTGGCCGCGAAGAAGGCGTTGTCGCCGGCGACGAGGTCGTCTGTGGTGAGGACCTTGTCGAGGTCGTAGCCCTCGTCGACGGCCGCCTGCCGCTCGCCGTCGTTGCGGGGCCAGAGCTTGCCCTGCATCTCACCGCCCATGCACTTCAGGGCGGCGGCGGCGATGACGCCCTCGGGCGTGCCGCCGATGCCGAAGAGGATGTCGGCGCCCGACTCCGGCCACGCCGTTGAGATGGCGCCGGCGACGTCGCCGTCGGGGATGAGGCGGATGCGGGCGCCGGCCGCCCGCACCTCGGCGATCAGGTCCTTGTGGCGGTCGCGGTCGAGGATGACGGCGGTGACGTCGCGGACGTCCCGTCCGAGCGCCTTCGCCACGCCGGCGAGGTTGTCCGTGGCGGAGCGGTCGATGTCGATGGCGCCGGCTGCGTCGGGGCCGACGGCGATCTTCTCCATGTAGACGCACGGCCCCGGGTTGAACATCGTTCCCCGCTCGCTCATGGCGATCACCGACAGGGCGTTGCCACGGCCGAGCGACGTCAGTGTCGTCCCGTCGATGGGATCGACGGCGATGTCGACCGACGGTGGGGTGCCGTCGCCGATGTTCTCGCCGTTGTAGAGCATCGGCGCTTCGTCCTTCTCGCCCTCGCCGATGACGACGATGCCATCCATGGCGACGGTTCCGAGCACGACGCGCATGGCGTCGACGGCGGCACCGTCGGCGCCCTCCTTGTCGCCTCGTCCCATCCACCGTGATGCAGCCAGAGCAGCCGCTTCCGTCACCCGCACCAGCTCCATCGCCAGGTTGCGATCCGGTGCCTGCCGTTCTGCCGCGGTCATATTCGGGGACCCTACCCGTAGAGTCGAATCGTGCGACGTTGGCAGGTCGCAGGGGTGTGTCTGGCCTCTGCCGCAGTGGGATTCGGCGTCGCCGCTCTCGTCTGGCCGGGCCGGTCGACGACACCGCCGCCCGCCGGTCGCAAGGGCGCGGTCGTCCGGGTCGACACCGA
Source organism: Actinomycetota bacterium (assembly GCA_902812475.1). GTDB lineage: Bacteria > Actinomycetota > Acidimicrobiia > Acidimicrobiales > AC-14 > CADDZP01. The sequence goes on from CADDZP010000300.1 coordinate 1,234, forward strand.
CCAGCGGGTGGTGGCGCTCACCTTCGACGACGGCCCCGACCCCCGATGGACACCGCGCGTCCTCCAACTGTTGCAGCAGTACCACGCCCACGGCACGTTCTTCGAGGTTGGCCAGAACGTCACGGCCCACCCCGACCTGGTGCACGCCGTGCTCGATGCCGGCAACGAGGTCGGCGACCACACGTGGGACCACCCCGACCTCGAGCTCCTGCGGGCGCCCCAGGTCGACCAGGAGATCACGCTGGGCGCCGACGCCATCACGAGTGCGGGCGCCCCCTCGCCGAAGTACTTCCGTCCGCCCAAGGGGTTCACCGACGAAGCCGTCGGCGTGCTGGCCGACGCCAACAAGTACCGGACGATCTTCTGGGACCTGTGTCTCGAGCGCTTCGTCGACCACGCCCCCGACATGCGCGACGCCGTCGACGACATGCTCACACGCGTGCGGCCGGGGTCGATCATCCTCGCCCACGACGGCGGCATCCCCGACCGGACAAAGACCATGGAGGCGCTCCCCATGCTGCTCCAGGGCCTCGAGGCCCGCGGCTTCAAGATGGTCGACGTCACCCAGCTCCTCAACGACGCCCAACACGTCAACCGCTGACCTTTCTTCGCCCTCACTCGCTTCGCTCCGTTCGGACGAGCTGAATGGTGCTTCGGGCTCACGGCGGAGCCGCTCGCCCTACGCTCAATTCTTCTTGCCGGCAGCCGGGTGCGGGCGCCTTCGGCGCCGTGAGCGGCCGCCGGATAGGCATACTGAAGCCGTGAGCCACAGGGATGTCTGGCGCCGGGCCTTCGACGACGCGCCCAAGCGGGACGTCGACGCCGAGACGATGTCCGGCGTCCCCCTGGCCCCGGTGTACGGCCCCGCCGACGGCGAGTTCCCGGGCGAGTACCCGTACACCCGCGGCCCGTACGCATCGATGTACCGGTCGAAGCTCTGGACGATGCGCATGTTCGCCGGCTTCGGCACCGCCGAGGACACCAACGTGCGCTTCCGCGAGATTCTGCGGGCGGGGGGCGACGGCCTGTCCACCGCCTTCGACCTGCCCACGCTGATGGGCCGCGACTCCGACGACCCCCATTCGCTCGGCGAGGTGGGACGCTGCGGCGTCGCCATCGACACCCTGGCAGACATGGAGGATCTCTTCGCCGGCATCGCCGTGGCCGACGTGACGACGTCGATGACGATCAACTCGCCCGCCGCCATCCTGCTCGCCATGTACGTCGCCGTGGCCGAGAAGACGGGCGCCCGGCGTCAGCAGCTGGGCGGCACCATCCAAAACGACATCCTGAAGGAGTACCAGGCCCAGAAGGAGTTCATCTTCCCGCCCCGGCCGTCGATGCGGATCGTCACCGACATGATCCGCTTCTGCCAGGCCGAGATGCCGAAGTGGCACCCCGTGTCGATCTCCGGCTACCACATCCGGGAGGCGGGCTCGACGGCCGCTCAGGAGCTGGCCTTCACGCTCGCCAACGGCTTCGCGTACGTGGAGGCGGCCATGGCGACCGGCCTGGCCGTCGACGACTTCGCACCTCGGCTCTCGTTCTTCTTCAACGCCCACATCGACTTCTTCGAGGAGATCGCCAAGTACAGGGCGGCACGGCGCATCTGGTCCCGCTGGATGAAAGAGCGCTACGGCGCCCACCAACCTCGCTCGATGCAGCTGCGCTTCCACACCCAGACGGCCGGCGTGTCGCTGACCGCCCAGCAGCCCGAGGTCAACATCGTCCGCACGGCGATCGAGGCGCTCGCGGGGGTGCTCGGCGGCACCCAGAGCCTGCACACGAACTCGATGGACGAGGTCCTCGCTCTTCCCACCGAGAAGGCGGCCCGTATCGCCCTCCGAACCCAGCAGGTCATCGCCAACGAGACGGGCGTGCCCCTCGTCGCCGATCCGCTGGGTGGATCGTGGTTCGTCGAGGAGCTGACCGACGAGATGGAGCGCCGGGCCGAGGAGGTGTTCGCTCACCTCGACCAGCTCGGCGGTGGGTCGATGCTCGAAGGCGTCTACGAGGGCATCGAGAACGGCTACTTCCAGGGCGAGATCGCCGACGCCGCCTACCAGCTCGAGCGCAAGATCAACACCGGCCGCCGCGTCGTCGTGGGCGTGAACCGATTCACCGAGACCGACGACGAGGCTCTCGAGACGCTCCACATCGGCGCCGAGGTCGAGGAACGCCAGATCAAGCGCCTGGCCCACGTCAAGGACGAACGCGCCCCCGACGCTGTGCGCGCCGCTCTCGACGCCGTGAGCCGGGCCGCGGCCGAGCCCGACGCCAACCTGATGCCTCCCATCGTCGACGCCGTCGCGACCTACGCGACTGTCGGAGAGATCATCGGGGCGCTGGCAGGCGTCTTCGGTCGCTGGACCGAAGACCCGGTCATTTAGGCGTTCGGCGTCAGCCGTTCGGCGACCGCGACCGCACCAGCCCGGCGATGCCCAGGCCGATCAGCAGGAACGGCCAGATCCACCGGACGTCGAAGTTGATGCCGCCGGCGCGATCGACGAGCGACAGGACGCCGAGGACGATGAAGAGGACGCCGGCGACGACGGCGCCCGGGTTGGGCTGCGCCCGCATCAGCGGAGCAACGCCGTCGTCGGCGGCGCGGGAGCGGTGGGCGGCTCGGGAGGAAGCGACGGTGAGAGCGGGATCGCCTGGTCCGCCCGCTCGACGTCGACGGCACCGACGCCGAGGTCGACGCCGAGCCGGAGGCTGCCCAGTTGTGCGTTGCCGGACGTGACCGAGTCCTCGACGTCGAAGCCGTTGCTGTTGCGATGACGGCCGAGCAGGTTCAGCTCACCCAAGCCGGTGCGGGCGTGAACAGCGACTCGAGCGTCGGGCGGCACGATCACAGTGATGTGGCCGACCCCCAGACGGGCCCGCACGGTCTGGCCCTGGACGGGAAACCCAACGTGTGAGAGGTCGATCACCACGTCGCCGACTCCGTGCTTGTAGGACGTCCGCACCTCCTCGGGGCTGCTGGGGACCCAGCGCCGTTCTCCCCACCCGCCGCTGACGGGCACGCGCACCACCGACGCCACGCCGAGGGCGACGGTGAGGACCACGCCGATGGCGATCAGCCCGCCGGCGCCTCCCGTCCACCCGCTGACGACGAGGGCGATGCCGACGAAGATCACGGCCCCGGCGAGGAACACGGGCACGCTGACGGAGAGGGCTCCGGCGGCGTGCAGGAGCCCGACGACGCCGCCGCCGATCAGGAGGACGCTCAGCACGATGCCGCTGAGCG
>CADDZP010000301.1 GCA_902812475.1 Actinomycetota bacterium
CGGCTCTCCTACTCCAAGGTGCGGGCCATCACTCGGATCGTCACGCCCGAGACCGAGGCGACGCTCATCGACCTGGCTTCTGCGATACCGACGGCCCAGCTCGAACGGATCGTGGCGGGGCGCAAGCGGGTAGACGTCAACGAGAGTGCCGCCGCCCACGAGGCCCGCCACCTCGACGCCTACTACCACGATGACGGCTCTCGTCGGGATGTTCCGTCTCGATCCCGACGAGGGCGCGGCTCTTCTGGCGGCGCTCGCCCTGGGCAAGGATCTTTTGAGGGCCCAAAAACGTTCCGCGGAGCGCTCCGGGGCCGACCCCGAGCCAATCCGGGCGAAGGTCTCCAACGCCGATGCCCTGGGCGTGATGGTCGAGACCATGCTCGCGGCCGACAACCACACCGACATCTCCCGCCACGAGCGGTTGACCGCACCAGCGGTCCATCTTTCATCCACCACTCGCGAGGTCCCGGCTGGTCCTGTTGGGTCACGCGAGTGGAGGGAGATCGATCGATGGACGGCGAGGTGGGAGGAGCCGGCGTTCGTGATGTCGGGGCCCTCGCGGCTGAACAAGTAGGAGAAGTTCGGGAAGCACCAACGGCTGTCGGCTGGGTCCTCGTCGACGGCGATGGCGAGGAAGTAGTCGCGGTGAGCGAGTTCCTGTCGTCGCTACTCGCCGGCGGGGCAAGCCGGGGCTCGGTCCGCTCCTACGCCCTCGCCCTCCTGCGGTGGTGGCGGTTCCTGGCGGCGGTGGGCGTGGACTGGCGGCGGGCGAGTCGGGTCGAGACGCGGGACTTCGTGCTGTGGATGCGTAGCCCAAGCAAGCGGCATCCGGGCGGACGGACGGCGACGAGCGCGTTCGCGCCGAGCACCATCAACCACAACCTCGCCGTCGTGCGCAGCTTCTACGCCGATCGCCTGGCTGCCGGCGAGGGCCCGGTCATCAACCCGGTGCCCGAGTCCCGGGGCCGAAATGGCGAGCGCCCGGCGCGCACCACAACCCGATGCAGCCTCACACGCGCCGCCACCGGGCGCCGCTGCGCCAGAAGACCCCGGAGCGGGTTCCCAGAGGTTTGCCCGACGGCCTGTTCGACGAGCTGTTCGCGGCGATGGGAAGTGACCGGGATCGGGCTCTGCTCGCCTTCTACGTCAGCACCGGCGCCCGGGCCTCGGAGCTGCTGGGGGTGACCCTCGAGCGCGTCGACATCGGAAGCCAGCTCATCGCCGTCGAGCGCAAGGGCAGCGGCCGCCTGCAGTGGCTGCCGGCGTCGGCGGACGCCTTCGTGTGGCTTGGGCTCTACGAGGCCCACCAGCCCCGCCCCGAGGACGAGACCGCCCTGTGGTTGACCCGGCGCGCCCCGCACCGGCCGCTCACTTACGCCGCCATGCGCCGGGTCCTGCAGCGGGCCAACGACGGCCTGGGCACCTCCTGGACGCTGCATCAGCTCCGCCACACCGCCGCCCAGCGCATGGTCGCCGACCCGACGATGTCGCTCATCGACGTGCAGTGGGTGCTGGGCCATGCCCATCTCGCCACCACCGAGATCTACCTGCAGCCCCGCCCCGACGAGGTGGTGGCCCGGGTCCTCGAACACCACCGGCGCCGGGCCGCCGCACCGCCACCCCCACCCTCGGGCGCCTACCGGCCCGAGGTGCTGGCCACGCTGCTCGGGGACGCGGCCGGTGGCTGAGACGATCACCTCCGACGCCGTCATCGACGTCTACACCGATGTCATCCCCGAGCCCCGTCAGCGAGGGCGGGGTGTGGGACCGAAGCCCCATCCCCTCGGCGCCTCGGCCGGTCCCAACGGCGGAAGCCCGCATGACTTCTCCACGCCGGTCGAGGCCGTCGCACCCATCGGGCGCCCGACGGCCTGGCCCGCGTCGTGCCTGTCCCGCCAGGAGGTGCTCGCCCGCGTCGAGGCGTTCCCGGCGCCCACCACCTCGAAGCGGAAGACCGAGCCCTACAAGGGCGCCGTCATGGTCCTCGACTGGTTGGAGGGTTTCCCGGGAGCGTCGTGGCAGCAGCGGTGGCGGGCCAGCGGCGCCGATGAGGCGGGCGCGGCGTGGACAGCCCCGTTCGGGGAGAGCAGTTCCCGTCACGCGTTCGTCAGGAAGGGTGTGGGCGAACTGCTCGTCGCCGATGCCGTTCGGCCCTCCTACAAGTGGCTGCACGCGATCCACTCGGCGGCGTTCTTCATCCGATTCCGCAACCTGCGCGACCCCGAGGGGTTCGCCCGCCTCGATGTGATCTGCGACGCCACCGACCGGCTCACCGAGCTCGACCGCAGCCTGGCCTACCTCCAGCTGTCCCGCATCCTCGCCCACAACGGCGGCCGCCTCGCCGACGTCGCCCTCGCCGACTGCATCGAGGCCTATCGGGCCGAGATCGGCTACAGCACCCGCCTGCACTCGCTGTGGTATCTGCTCCTGCTGGAGGCCGGGATCCTTTCGCCGAACTCGCCGCCGAACATCTGGGCGGCGTCGCGCAAGGGTCAGCTCAGCATCGAAGAGCTCGTCGACGGCTACAAGGTGGAGTGCCGCCCGGTGCGCGATCTCCTCGTCGACTACCTCCGGGAGCGCCAGGCGGGCATGGACTACACCTCGGTCCGCCAGCTCAGCACCATCCTGGTCCTGCTGTTCTGGCGGGACCTCGAGCTGCACGAGCCCGGGATTGACTCGCTCCTGCTGTCCGACGACGCGGCCCGGCGCTGGAAGGAACGCCTGCGCACGGTCCGCTACGGCAACCACAAAGTCGGCCAGCTGCGCGAGGACCCCAACCGGATCCTCCTGGCCGTGCGCGCCTTCTGCGCCGACCTCGCCCACTGGGCCCTGGAGGACCCGGTGCGCTGGGGCCGGTGGGCCGCTGCCAACCCGATCTCGGGCCGCGACCTCATCGGCCAGAACAAAGCCAAGTCGCGGGCCAAGGCCCGCATGCACCGGCGCATCCGGGAACTGGCCCCCGTGCTGCCCGCGCTGGTGACCGCCGCCGAGGCCCGCAAGAAGGCGGCCGACCAGTTGCTCGCCGCCGCCCGCACGGTCGAGCCCGACGAGGTCTTCGAGGCCGCCGGCGAGTGCCTGCGCCGCCTCGCCTACAAGACCGACCCCTCCACCGGCGGCAAGGGCCGTCCCGGTGTCGTCTACGCCACCGAGCCCGACGGCGGGCCCCGGCGCAACCTCACCTTGGAGGAGGACCGGGCGTTCTGGTCCTGGGCCGTCGTCGAGGTGCTGCGCCACACCGGCGTGCGCATCGAGGAGATGCTCGGACTCACCCACCGCAGCCTGGCCGCCTACCGGCTGCCCTCGACCGGCGAGGTCATCCCCCTCCTGCAGATGACGCCCTCCAAGACCGACCGCGAACGCCTGCTGGTGGTCAGCCCCGAGCTCGCCGAGGTCCTGGCCGCCATCATCCACCGGGTCCGCGCCGGGCGGGCCCAACTGCCGCTCGTCGTCCGCTACGACGGCGCGGAGCGACTCCACAGCCCGCCGCTGCCGTTCCTGTTCCAGCGGCCCTACGGGCTGTCCAACGTCTGCCTCACCCGCGAGCGGGTCAACACGCTCCTCTCTGCCACCGCGGAGACGGCCGGCATCAGGGGCCCGGACGGCCGCCCGGTGCGCTTCACCCCGCACGACTTCCGGCGCATCTTCGCCACCGAAGCGGTGGCCACCGGCCTTCCCGTGCACATCGCCGCCAAGCTTCTCGGTCATCAGACGCTGACCACCACCCAGGCCTACGTCGCCGTCTACGACGACCAGGTGATCGAGCACCACAGGGCCTTCATCGCCCGGCGCCGGGCCACCCGGCCCAGTGTCGAGTATCGAGAGCCGACCGATGCCGAGTGGGACGAGTTCTTGGGTCACTTCGAACGGCGCAAGGTCGAGCTCGGTGTCTGCGGGCGCGCCTATGGCACACCGTGCGCCCACGAGCACGCCTGCATCCGCTGCCCGGTCCTGCGACCGGACCCGGCCCAGGCCGGCCGGCTCGCCGAGATCATCGAGAACCTCGAGGCCCGGCTGGCAGAAGCACATCAACACGGCTGGCTCGGCGAAGTCGAAGGGCTCGACGTCAGCCTCGCCGCCGCCCGCGAGAAGCTCGCCGCGATGGAGCGCCTTGCCGGGCTCGGTCCGGCGCCCGTCGTTCTGCGCCGGGCGATCACCGCGTATGACAGCAACGCTGATCTACCGTGACGCGCGGACCTCGCCGGTTGGTGCAGGAAAGAGCGCACGCTGGTCGTCGTTCACCTCGACGGCGAGAAGTCCCACATCCATGACGGTCCAGCCATCTCCACCGAGACGGCCAAGCGGGTGAGCTGTGACGCCTGCGTGTGCGGAGTGTTGCTGCGCGACGGCCTGGAGACACTCGATCTGGGCCGCACCCAGCGCCTTCCCAACCGGGCCCAGCGCCGGGCGCTGATGGTCCGCGACGGCGGGTGTCGGTTCCCGGGCTGCACGGAGCGCCGCTACGTCGAGGCCCACCACGTC
>CADDZP010000302.1 GCA_902812475.1 Actinomycetota bacterium
GAGGAAGGCGAGCAGCGCATAGAGCGCGGTCACGAGCGTCAACGGCACAAGGATGCCGATGCCGACGCGGTCGAAGAGCCGTCCGAACAGCAGCGAACCCATGCCGCTCACCGCCATGGCCACGGCATAGAAGATCGGCGTGGCGCCGGCCGAGACCGTGCCGGACTTCTGGAAGTGGAACGCCATCAGCGGGAAGTCGGCGAAGCCGGCGGCGACCAGGGCGGCGGCGGCGAGGTAGATCCAGAACACGCGTGGGAGCCCCTCGCTCGACACCTCGGCGGGGCCCGCCTCGAGGTCCTGGGGGCGGGGATAGAGGAGGCGGGCGACCCCGAGCAGTGTGAGCATGATGACGGCCGGGACGGCGAGGGAGGCGAACGCGACCTTGTAGTCGTGGTCGTTGAGCGTCAGCACGAGGGCGACCGCGAGGGGGCCGAACATGGCCCCGAACTGGTCGAGCGCCTCGTGGACCCCGAAGGCCCAGCCGTACCCCATCTCGCCGGCGGCGTGGGACAGCATGGCGTCGCGGGGCGGGTTTCGGGTCGCCTTGCCGACCCTCTCGAGCACGATCAGCACGCCCGCGACCTGCCAGCTACCGGCCAGGGCGAGCAGCGGCACGACCGACATCTGCAGGACGTAACCGCCGATCGTGATCGGCCAGTAGAGACCCGTGCGGTCGGCGCTGCGACCGGAAACGAGGCGGAGCCCGTAGCCGAGCAACTCCCCGAAGCCCGTGATCACGCTGATGGCGAGGGCGCCCGCGCCCAAGAGGCCGAGGTACTGACCGATGATGCTGCGCGACCCCTCGTAGGTGAAGTCGGCGAAGAAGCTCATGATGCCGACCATCACCACGAACTTGACGGCCGGTGACCACCTCGACCGCGCGCGCATGCGCTGGTGCCTCAGGCCGAGCCCGCCCGGGCCCGTGCGGCCGCGATCTCCCGCCACGCGGCCTCGCTGCCCTCATACCCCCGTGTCGACGTGGACTTCCCGGGCTCGAGGGTCTTGTAGACCTTGAAGAAATGCGCGATCTCGGCCAGCAGATGGTCAGGGAGTTGGTCCAGGTCGCTGACGTGCTCCCAGGCCGGGTCGCCGACCGGCACGCAGATCACCTTGGCGTCAGGGCCCTTCTCGTCCTCCATCCAGAAGACGCCCACCGGCGTTGCCCGCACGCGACAGCCCGGGAACGTCGGGTCCTCGAGTAGCACGAGCGCGTCGAGGGGGTCGCCGTCCTCGGCCAGAGTGTCCGGGAGGAAGCCGTAATCGGCGGGATAGGCCGTGGCCGAGAACAGCCGACGATCGAGGCGGAAGAACCCGCCGTCGTGGTCGAACTCGTACTTGTTCCTGGTCCCCTTGGGGACCTCGACCACAACCTCGACGAAACCCTCGCCACCCACACCGACCCCCACGCCTTCGCTCCCTTCCGTCGACGGTCCTGCGAACAGCCCGTAGGTAGAAGCCATCAGCGCGAGCGAGCGCGGTTCCGGCGAGCTTCATCGCCGGCGACGACGCTATCGCCACCGAGCGAGGTACGCGATCGGCGGTGCCTGGGTAGGCGGAGAACAGCAAAGGCGATGGGGCTCGCCGTAGCACCGCCCGCACCGGGCTGATGGCTCCTGATCGACGATGACCGGTCGGGAGGTGCCGAATGGCCAGCGGCGAGGGAAGGCGGGCAGCGTTCCGCAGCATCCTGTTCGGTCCGTCGGCGGACGCCGGCGGCCCGCTCGAATCCGACCAGCCTCCGTTCTTCCTCGACCTCAACCTCGACCAGGTCGTCGCGGAGATCACGTCGGGCTACGAGGAGTACGACCTCGAGCCGTTCTTCTTCACTGCGCTGACCAGCGTGGCCCCAGTCCGCTACCGCCACGACGTCTTCCGGGACCTCGACGGCACGCGCTTGTTCGAGTGCATCACCGCCTTCGCGGAGCGCATGCACGTGATGCGTGAGGGTCTGGCCCAAGCCCAGAAGCTCCGACACCCGTACCAGAGGAAGCGCTGGTTCCTCGACGCGGCCGCCACTTACCGCGACGCCGTGATGGCGCTGCAGCGCGACGTCTCCAAGACCGACGCCGGGTCGGCGGGATTCCAGGCGCTGGGTCGATATCTCGCCGACTACGTGCAGTCGGACCGGTTCCGGTCGCTGGTCGCCGACGAGGCCGAGGTTCGTCGAGCACTCGACTCGGTCGTCTACATCAACGGCGGCCACGTCCAGGTCAGCCGCTACGACGGCCAAGCCGACTACAGCGTGGACGTCGAGCGCACCTTCGCCAAGTTCCAGCAGGGAGCGGTCAAGGACTACCGGGGAAAATTCCAGGACTGGCCGGACGTGAACCACGTCGAGGGCCAGATCCTCGACCTCGTCGCCCAGCTCTTCCCAGAGGTCTTCTCCAAGCTCGACGCCTTCTGCGCGCGCCACGCAGACTTCGTTGACGGCCTGATCGCAAGCTTCGACCGCGAGGTGCACTTCTACGTCAGTTACCTGCGGTTCGTGGCGAGGTTCCGGAATGCCGGTCTGCACTTCTGCTGCAAGACGACGCTGGCGAGGACGTTCGGGCAGCTCCACCACCTGGGTTGCCTCGGCTGCCCTTGCCCGGCACGACATCCTCGGGGAGGCGACGCCCCGCAGCGTGGTGATCCTCAACGAGATCTTCACCTCGACGACCCTCGAGGACGCACTGGGCCTCGGACGCAAGATCCTCGACCAGATCGTCGCCCTCGATGCTCTGTGCGTGTACGTGACGTTCGTCGACGAGCTGGCGTCCCTCGGCCCGACGGTGGTCAGCATGGTCGCCACCGTCGACCCCCGTGACCCGGCGGTCCGGACCTACCAGGTCGTCAGGAAGCCAGCCGAGGGACGGGCCTACGCCGCCGCCCTGGCGGAGAAGTACGGCCTGACCTACGGGGCGCTGAAGGAGCGGGTCGCGTCATGAAGGCGTTTCTGCTCTACCGGGACCGCGACTTCCACTGGCTACGCCCACCGTCGACCTTTCGAAAAGCCTCGTCATCGATCCCGCTGCCGCCACTGGCACAGGCGCTGGTCCAGGACCTGGAGCTGAACACGCTGTTCGGGGCCATGGCGGGCGGCGACCAGTTCCTGTTCGAGGTCGCCGAGAGCGCCGTGCTCTCCCCCCTCGACGACCCCTCAACCATCGTGTACCGCCAGGAGATCCTGCGGGACTGCCTGGATCACTACGACGTCGTGCTCGAGCTCTACAATCGCACCGTCGGCTGCCTCGCCGAGGCTCGCCGTCCTTGGAGCGGCAGTTCGCCGCGGTCGTTGGTCTTCAGTTCGGTCACCCTGCTCGAGCTGTTCGTCGCGACCCTGCGGTCGTTCCGGGCGATCACCGACGCGCACGCGAGCGAGTTTCGCTCCGAAGGCTTCACCAGGTTTTTCGGCATGCTGTCGAGCGAGCTCGACGACGACTACTTCGAAGAGATCGAGCAGCACCTGCGGACGCTGCGCTTCAACACCGGCATGCTGATCAGCGCCCGGCTCGGGGAAGGCAACAAGGGCATCGACTACGTCGTCCGGCGGCTGTCGGAGACCAAGAAGAGCTGGCTCAGGCGCCTGGCGGTGTGGGAGAGCGATCCTTACAGCTTCGACGTCTCCCCGCGCGACGAGGCCGGCGCCCGGGCCCTCGGGGAGCTGCAGGGCCGGGGCATCAACCCCGTGGCGAACGCCGTCGCCCAGTCGGCCGACCACATCCGCAGCTTCCTCACCATGCTGCAGATCGAGCTCGCCTTCTACTTGGGCTGTGTCAACCTGCACCGTCGGCTGGCCGAGAAGAGGGAGCCGACGTGCTACCCCGAGCCGATGGCAGCCGGGAAGCCCGTGCTTTCGGCGAGCGGCCTGTACGACGCCTGCCTCAGCCTCCTCCGTGACGAGCGCGTGGTGGGCAACGACGTGGGCGCCGACGGCAAGGCCCTCGTGATGGTCACGGGAGCCAACCAGGGGGGCAAGTCGACGTTCCTCCGAAGCCTGGGACTGGCGCAGCTCATGATGCAGTGCGGCATGTTCGTCCCCGCCGATGCCTTCACCGCCGACGTACGCACCGGCGTCTTCACGCACTTCAAGCGCGAGGAGGACGTCACCATGAAGAGCGGCAAGTTCGACGAGGAGCTGAGCAGGATGCGCACCCTTGCCGAACGTGTGTCGCCCGGGGCCCTGGTGCTGTTCAACGAGTCGTTCGCCGCCACGAACGAGCAGGAGGGTTCCCACATCGCCCGCGACGTGATCAAGGCGCTGCTCGACTCGAAGGTGAAGGTGTACTTCGTTACCCACATGTACGAGCTGGCCCACGGTCTCTTCGTCGAGAAGCCGCCCACCGCCATCTTCCTGCGCGCCGAGCGCCACCCCGACGGCACGAGGACCTTCCGGATCGTCGAGGGCGAGCCCCAACCGACGAGTCATGGCGAGGACGTCTACCGGCGGATCTTCGGGCGCGGCGCGAGGCGCGCGGCCAAGACG
>CADDZP010000303.1 GCA_902812475.1 Actinomycetota bacterium
CACTTCGGTGCCGGAGCTAGCGGGATTAGCTCGACTTCGAGCCCATCGGGATCACGAACGACGACCCCGAAGGGGGTGTCCCCGAAGACCGCAGACGAGGCGCAGCCCAATCGTCACCGAACGCCGGCTCTGTAGGCCACGCGACTGTCCCGGCCTGCGAGGTACTGCGGCCCGACACCTCGGGGCGATGTCCGTATGAAGACGCAAGAGGCGTCGCCCCATCGGCGGTCTGACCGGAACTATTCGAAGACCGGAATGGCGAACCCGGCGGGGCCGGCCGTCGCAACGCTCCGGTGACGTCCTTGGGGAGACGAGCCATGATCGAGGTCGGCGCGAATGCGACGAGGTGGATGCATGGACGTGGTGTCGATGACCGCTTGCTGGATGGCTGCGATACGGGCACGGGAGACCGCGCGTCCCGATCCGCTCTTCCGCGACCAGCTTGCCGAACCGCTGGCGGGACCGGAGGGGTTCGAACTCATGGCTCGCATGGATGTCGACCTTCCGGACAACCCGACGATCCCGATCCGCACCCGCTTCTTCGACGATGCGCTTCTGCGCGCCCTCGCTGACGGGCAGGTCCGCCAGGTGGTGCTGCTGGCGGCGGGTATGGACGCCCGTGCCTTTCGGCTCGACCTGCCGGTCGTGTACGAGGTCGACCGTCCCGCCCTCCTGGAACTCAAAGATGCTCGTCTTGCCGCAGCCTCAGCCGAACCTCGCTGCAGGCGAGTCACCGTGGGCGCGGACCTGACCGATCAATGGGCGGAACTGGTGGTGCAGGCCGGCTTCGACGCCGCGGAGCCTTCCGCGTTCTTGGCCGAAGGGCTGCTGGGTTACCTGGAGGACCCCGACGTCCACCGGTTCCTCGATGCCGTCGATCTCCTGGGTGCCGCCGGGAGCACCCTGCTGGCCGACGTGAGCGGCCGGTCCGCCATTGACGCGCCATACATGGCGTTCTGGAGCCAGCGTCTCGCCGACAACGGAATCGCCGGTGCTCGCTACGGCACAGACGATCCGGAAGGTCTGTTCGCAGCTCACGGATGGGACGCGACCGTCTACGAGTACGGGGATGAGGAGGCGAACTTCGGGCGGTGGCCGTACCCGCAAGTCCCCCGGGACGACCCGACCCTGCCGCACAACTACCTCATCGTGGCGCGGCGGTGACTCGCTGCACACGCGAGTTTGTGCGAACGGGCGCCGACTCGCGCGCGGCCGTCCGGGCCGCATGTGCTGGTGTGTTCTTCTCGGCCCGCGTAGGACGTTGAGTTATTGAGCTATCTGGCGGCCGTCAAAGCGGCGACCCGACGCGATGGACGGTGCCTTCGGGGTCTACGTAGACGAACTCCCGCAGCCCGTACGGGGTGTCATGCGGGCCCATGAACCGACCTGGGACACCTGCTGATGTCCATTCGACGTGAAGGGCATCGGCGTCGGAGACGTAGAGATACACCGCGTCGGCCGTTCCGCCGAGGTCGTCCGGATCCTCGGGGACGAGGTGGAGCTGTACGGGCCCCCGCTCGGCGAAGCCGTACTGCGCCGCCTCGTCCAGCTCGGTCACGAAGCCCAGTCGCCGATACCGGACGAGAGCCGCGTCGAACGTCGCGCACGGTGAGGACGGGAGCAATGCGTTCGAAGATCACCTCGGCCATGACGAGAAGGTAGGCCGGCTCGACCGTCCCAGAATGTCGGCGGCACGAGAGCCGCCCAGCGCCTCATATCGCCGGTTCCATGACGACCTCGGTCTGACGGCGGTCGCCGCCGATGGCAGCTGTGTCCGGCTCCAATGGAGCCAGCGGTGGCTACAATCGGACCAGTGATCCGGGTTGAGCTTCAACGAGTAGAGGCGCTCGAATTGCTCGGCATGACCCTGGCGCACTTGAACGATGCTGAGTCGAGGGCCGAGGTCTCGGTCCGAGTACCGCTACTGATGGCTATCCGAGACAAGCTCGCACGCGCCCTTCAGGAGGATCGATGAGCTACAGCGAGGCTGAGGTATTCGATGCCACCGCGGCGATGGACAAGCACCGCATCGGTGTTGGCGGCGAGGTCGGTGCCGCTCTCGTTGTCGTAGGCCTGAGCGCGAAGCGCGCCGCCAAAGAGGCCCAGATCCGAGACGACATGATTCGCGTTGCCCATCGCGCTGGTGCGTCGGTCCGCCAGCTCGCCGAGGCATCTGGGCTTGGCCGCAAAGCCGTTACCGCGATTGTTTCCGAAGACGCGTAGCAAAAGCACCACCACCACATGCTCCAGCGCATCCGCGGCGTCAACGGCGCGATCCTGTGGGCCAATCTCCACCTTCTCTTCTGGCTGTCTCTCTTTTCCGTTTGCCACCGGGGGTGCCCGACCCCCGGTTGGAAACGCAGGTGCGCCGCGCACAGAACTGACCGATGCCGGCGTACCTCTCAGGCGAGCGGCACGAAAAAGACGTCGGCGTTTCCCCACAGCACGGAAGCCATCCCTACTTCCTGTCACACCCCCTGGTTACATTCGGGTCGATGGCTCTTCCGCTGCCCACGTCGCTGACACCGTCCAAGGTGGCGTCGTTCAAGGACTGCGCTCTGGCGTTCCGGTTCTCGGCTGTCGACAGGCTGCCGGAGCCGCCGGCGCCGCACACCACCAAGGGCACGCTCGTGCACCGGGCTCTGGAGCTGCTGTTCTGCATCGAGCCGGCCAGCGGGCGGACGCTCGACGCCGCCCTCAGTTGCCTCACGCGGGCTCAAGCGGATCTCCGCGACCATCCCGAGTACGCCGGGCTGGGGCTGACGCCCGACGAGGAGGCCACCTTCCTCTCCCAAGCCGAGGCGCTGCTCCGCAACTACTTCCTTCTCGAGGACCCGTCGACGATCCACCCGATCGGGCTCGAGCTCCGACTGCAAGTCGAGCTCGGCACTCTCAGGCTGCGGGGAGTCATCGACCGCCTCGAGGTCGACGCCGGCCGCCTGGTCGTGACCGATTACAAGACCGGGAGAGCGCCCAACCAGCGCTACGAGCAGGGACGGCTCGGCGGCGTGCACTTCTACGCCTTCCTGTGCGAGCGCCTGTTCGGGCGACGGCCCGACCGCATCCAGCTTCTTTATCTCCAGGAGCCCGTGGCGATCATCGCCGAGCCGTCGGAGCAGTCGGTGAAGGGGCTCGAGCAGCGGGCCACCGCCATCTGGAAGGCGGTCGAGCGGGCGTGCGAGACCGAGAACTTCAAGCCCCGGCCGTCGGGGCTGTGCGAGTGGTGCTCGTTCCGGCAGTACTGCCCGGCGTGGGGCGGCGATCCCACCCAGGCGAAGGAACTCCTCCCTCTCGTCCCCGCCTAAGTACCGTCGTCGGGTGCCGTTGGTGCCCGACCGACTACGCGCTCGCATCGCCCGCTTCGACGACGGGGTCGACACGGCCTTCGACCGGATCCGCGGCAACCCCGTGGCCGACCGCGTCTTCTACGGCGCCTCGGAGCTGGGGGACTTCAGCCTCGTGTGGTTCATTCTCGGCGCCGTCCGCGGCCTGCGGTCGGAACGCGACTGGCATGCGGCAGTGCGGGTCGGCGTCGGGTTGGCCGTCGAGTCCGCCTTGGTGAACGGCGTCATCAAGTCGTTCTTCCGGCGCCGGCGTCCGGCGACGGAGAACTTCGTCCACCGGCTGCCGCTGCGCCGGCCCCGCACGAGCAGCTTTCCCAGCGGCCACGCCACCTCGGCGTTCAGCGCCGCCGCCCTGCTCAGCGACGACGACGCCCTCTGGCCGCTCTACTACCTGATCGCCCTCGTGGTGGCCACCAGCCGGGTGTACGTCAAGATGCACCACGCCTCCGACGTGCTCGCGGGCGCCGCCCTCGGCTCGCTGATGGGCCGGGCGGCCCGCAAGGCGTTCCCCCTGTCGATCGCACCCGCGCCCGCCGTGGGGCCAGTTTCGGAATCCGACATCCCGGGGAGGGGTTGACACAGCTGTGACTACAACGTTTGCCGTGACGTGGGACTACCGGTGCCCGTTCGCCCGCAACGCCCACGAGCACCTCCTCGCCGGCCTCGAGGCCGGGGCCGACTGGGACGTGACGTTCGTGCCGTTCTCGCTCAACCAGGTGCACGTCGAGGAGGGCGGGCCCGACGTCTGGGACGATGCCTCCAAGGCGTCCGCCCTGCTCGCCATGCAGGCGGGCATCGCCGTGCGAGACCGCTGGCCCGAGGTCTTCCCGTCGGTGCACCACGCCCTGTTCGCCGCCCGCCACGACGAGGGCCGCGACATCAGAGAAGAGGGCGTCGTGCGCGAGGTGCTCGACGCCAACGGCGCCGACGCCGATGAGGTGTTCGCCGAGATCGCCGGCGGGCAGACGCTGAAGGTGTTCCGTACCGAGCACGAGCGCGCCGTGGCCGAACACCACGTGTTCGGAGTTCCCACGTTCATCGCCGACGGCCAAGCCGTGTTCGTACGGGTGATGGACCGACCTCGAGGCGACGGGCAGAAGGCCAGGG
>CADDZP010000304.1 GCA_902812475.1 Actinomycetota bacterium
GTGGGGATGTTGATGATGAACCCGGGAGGCAGTCCGGGGATACCGCCGATGGTCAGATTGGGATTGACGCCGCCGTTGGGCGATGCGCCGCTACCGCCGGGTGCATTGCTCCCCGGGGTGACCGCCGGGGTAGGGACGTTGTGCCGGTGCCGTCCTCGGGTACGCGCGCTCACCGCATCAGGGACCAGCAGGAGTCCGATGACTCCGATCGCCGCAATAGCGATGATCCACAAACGTCTCCCTCGCATGAGACCTCCTCTGTCTCCCCGCCTGTACGCCGCGCTGCCGCGACCGGGAGACTCTACCGCACGAAGCCCGTGACGCAAACCACGGTTACCGCACGCGATCGGAAAAGCTCGAACACGTGAATCACATGCTCACAAGCCGAGGCGACGGAAGAACCATCGGCTGTGGAGCCACCCGCGCAGGCCGCGTGGGTTCAGGTCGGTGTGCATGTCCAGCACGCGGGCGCTCGGATCGGCGATCTTCGAGGTGCCGAGCACGTTCGCCGTCAAGTGATCGGCGCTGGCGCCCACCTGGCGGACCCACATCAGGTCGTACTCCCCACCCCGGGCGACGCTGGCCGGGAGCGTATAGCGGACGTCGAGCGTCGCCTGGGCCTTTGGATCTGCCCGGACAACCGCCGAGAACACGTGGTAGGGCCCGTCGGGCGCCCGGCCCTCATCCTGGATTCCCTTTTGATTCCCCACGAGGCGCGCGCCTTCGGGCACATACAGTCGCACGTAACCGAGGTACGTCGGGTTGACGACCGGTTGCGGCGGGCCGTTGTTGCTGTAGACCGCATGCACGTGGCCGACGAAGGCGCCGTCCTTACCCCGATCGACGGTGTAGTGGACGTCGCGGACTAGGTCCTTATTTGCCTTGCTCTTCCACATGTTGCTGTCGGCGATCATCAGGAAGTCCCCGTCCGTGCGGGGCAGCGCGCCCTGCCAAGTCGTTCCGTTCACGGCCTCCTGCTCTGCAGGGTCGAGGAACCACGCCTGGATGTCGCCAGTGCCCGCCGCCCTGCTCAGGACCGACGCGATGTCACCCACCTTGGCGGGCGGCAGGTGGAGCAGTCGATCGAGGATCTGTTGGGAGAGCAAGTCCAAGAACTTGTGCTTCGGCTTGTCTTCCGGTTCCTTCAGCTCGACCTCGTCGATGATCCGTTGTTCGAGCCCGCTCGCAGTCACGGTTGCGTAGCCGGGAACGTCGACCGGCCCGGTCGCGGCGATCAGTGGACCAAGCAACTCTTGTGTAATTGCCACGACGCCAGCGACTTCGCCGCCGCCTTCGCGCCGAAACATCTCACGCGCGAACGCCGCCGTCGTCGGGAAGTCGGGCCACCAGTTCACGTTCGAGAGCTCCCACGGGCTCCGCAGCCAATACGCAAGATTCGCCGGCACCGGCATCGGCGGGTTCGGGGTCGACAGCTGTCCCGCAGCGCTGTAGCGCTCCAGGGCGACAGTGCCGTGAGCGAAGTGGATCACCCCGAACGTCCCGATGAAGCCGCCCGTCGCTCGGGCCTCCAACGTGTCCTGCGACAGGATGAGGATTCGGGCGTCGGCCGCAGGTGACGTCAGACCGGCGAGCAGATCGAGGCCGCGGCGGACGGTGTCCAGCTGACGAGTGGTGTCGTCGAGAACCGGGAGGGCCGATCGGGCCGGGCCGGACAGCGGCGGGAGGCTGGCGCCCGCCGGGCCTCGCATCTCGGCTTTGGCCACCGTCAGGGCGCGACGCGCCGTTTCGAGGGGCGCTCTGGCGTCGAGCGCGCCTTGATGGAGGGGCGCCAGGTTGGAGCCCTCCAACGGTTGGTGCCCGCGAAGCGGAAAGGCGTCCTCGGCGCGGACCAAGGCGCGGCCCGCGGCGACGGCGTGCAGGCCGGCTGCCGTCGTATCTCGTACAGCTCGGGTTGGGCTGCCGAGGAGGGGGACGGGATTGAGCACCGAGAGGGGGAGGCCGGCGCCTGCTCGGGCGCGGTGGAGGTCTCTCTCCGCAGTCGTGAAGGACGCCAGCGCGTCGTCGACGTGTCCACGCGCAAGGGCAGCGCGGCCGTCGCCCAGCGCAGTCTTCGCCTGCACGAGGTGCCGACGGGCGCTGGCGAGGCGGAAGAGCCCGAACGCAAGGAGAAGGAGGACGGCGGTAAGGAGCAGCCGTCGGACGCGACGCCGTGTGCGTCGTCGGATCCGCCTTCGCCTGCTCTGACGTGGCCCCTTCGCGTCGTCGGCCACGCGTGTCGAAGTTGAAGCCAAAGTCTTACGCCACCGGCCGATCGTCGCGTCCGCGCCCTGGGCCGCCAGCACCCTACCGTGACCATTGACGACTGGCGTGGCGGGCAGAATGGTGTGCGTGAATCGCACCGAGACGAAGCTGGCCGTGCTCGGCCAGGGGTATGTAGGGTTGCCGCTCGCCATGCGGGCGGTGCAGGTCGGCCACGACGTCGTGGGCTTCGACGTCGCGCCCGATCGCATCAAGCGGCTGACAGCAGGTGAGTCCTACGTCGAGGACATCTCGTCCGAGATATTGGCTTCCGCGCTCGAGAGCAAGCGATACCTCCCTTCGTCTGAGCCGAAGGCACTGGCAGGCTTCGACGTCGGCGTCATCACAGTGCCGACGCCGCTGCGGGAGGGCAACCCCGACCTCTCCTACATCGAATCGGCGGCCTCGATGCTGGCGCGTTATCTGCGACCGGGAGCTTGCGTGATCCTCGAGTCGACGACCTATCCGGGGACGACCGAGGAACTCGTCGGACCCATGCTCGAGGAGGGATCCGGTCTCACGGTGGGCACGGATTTCCACCTCGGCTACAGCCCCGAGCGCATTGACCCCGGCAATCCCGACTGGGCGCTCGCGAATACACCGAAGGTCGTCTCCGGCGTTGATGCTGCATCACTCGCAGCCGTGCAAGGCTTTTACGACACGATCGTCGAACGGACGGTTCCTGTGTCGACGCCGAAGGAGGCGGAGCTCACCAAGCTGCTGGAGAACACGTTCCGGCACGTGAACATCGCTCTCGTGAACGAGCTCGCGATGTTCGCCAACGACCTCGGTATCGACATCTGGGAGGCCATCGATGCTGCCTCGACGAAGCCGTTCGGCTACCTCCGCTTCACGCCCGGTCCCGGTGTGGGCGGCCACTGTCTCCCCATCGACCCGAGCTATCTGTCCTGGCGGGTACGGCGCCGGCTCGGCCACTCGTTCCGCTTTGTCGAGCTAGCGAACGACGTCAACGACCACATGCCGGACTATGTCGTTCGCCGGCTCGTCGGGGCCCTCAATCGTCAGAAGAAAGCAATGAATGGCAGCCGGATCCTGCTGCTCGGACTGGCCTACAAGAAGAACACGAGCGACGATCGCGAATCGCCCGCTGTCGTTGTGGCGCAGCGACTGCTCGAACTCGGGGCCGAGGTCCGGGCCGCCGACCCCCATGTCATAGAGGAACACGTTGACCGGCGCGTCGTGCGGGTCGACGCGACGCCTGAGGAACTCGCCGCCGCTGACGTCGTCGTGCTCCTGACAGACCACGACGCCTTCGACTTCGACGCCGTGGCCGGTCACGCCACATACGTCTTCGACACGCGCCGGCGCCTGTCGGGCGAGCATGTCGAGCACTTGTGACCCGTTTTGCCTATTTCTGTAGGGACTGACAGCGGAGACACGGACCGGTAGGATTTCGGCCCGATGCGGCGGGTTCGGCGAAGAGCCCGGGCGAAGATCATTCGGTGGGGGACGGCACACAGGTACCTCGTCCACGCGACGATCGACGTAATTGCCTGGGGCATGGCACTGGCGTTTGCGACCGTGATCCGGTGGAACTTTGCCTTCGATCGGATCGACTGGCGCGGCCTGCTGGCCATGATTCCGCTCGCCGCCCTCGGTCAGGTTGTCGCGGGCCTCGGCTTAGGGCTGTACCTGGGTCGGTGGCGGTTCGGCAGCTTCGAAGAGGTCGCCGGGCTGGCGAAGGCGACCGGCGTCACGACCGCCATTGTGCTGGCCGTGGACATTCTCGTCATCCCGACTCCGCGCATGGTCCCGGTCAGTGCGGCCGTGGCCGGCGGCATTGTGGCGTTCGCGCTCATGGGGGGCGCCAGATACGTCTGGCGCCTCGCCCTTGAGCAGCGACGGCGGCCCAGCGGTGCCGACGCAGCTCGCCTCCTCGTCTACGGCGCTGGCGAGGGCGGCGCCCAGGTCATTCAGGCCATGCTGCGCGACCCGCGCAGCCCGTACATGCCCGTCGCCCTTCTCGACGACGACCCGCGGAAATCGAAGCTCGAGATCATGGGTATCCCTGTCGTCGCCGGACGCGCCCAGGTCAAAGCAGCGTCGCGCTTCGATGCCGACGGCATCCTGATTGCCATTCCGAGCGCGGGTGCGGACATCGTCGGGGAGTTGACCGACGCGGCAGCGGACGCCGACCTGGCCGTCAAGGTCCTTCCACCGGTC
>CADDZP010000305.1 GCA_902812475.1 Actinomycetota bacterium
ACCGTGGGGTCGTCGAGGCCGGCACGCTCAACGTCAACGAGCCCGCCGACGTCGACCTCGCCGCCCGGCGCCTTGCTCGTTCCGGCGACGCGTGATGGCGGATACGGCCGTGAATCGTCGCCAGAACGGTTCGCCCCTCACGCCGCCCCCCCCTCGTTCTGGCGACACCCGGACGGCGGATACGGCCGTGAATCGTCGCCGGAACGGTTCAGGGTGACCGGGTGGCGACGCCGGCTTCGACTTGGTCCTTGAGGCGCTCGAGCGAACGGCGGAGGTTGCGCTGGACGTCTCGCCTCGCCACGCGGTCGGCGATCGAGCCGAGAAGGCCGCCGGGGGACTGGTAGGCCAGTCGCAGCGTCACCCGGGTGCGGGCCGGACCCGCGTCGCGGAGGCGCCAGCGGCCCCGCTGGTCGATGCCCGTGACGCTGTTCCACGCCATGTCGGCGGGCGGGTCGAACTCCGTGATCTCGATGAGGCTGCCGACGTGGGCCGACCCGACGCGCATCCGCATGTTGATGCGCGATCCGCACCTCATTTCCGCGTCGCCGTCGACGTGCCAGCGGGTCAGTCCGGCCATGAACAGTGGGTGGTGGTCCGCGTCGGCGATGTAGTCCCAGACCACCTGGCGGGAGGCACGGACCTCGACGGACTCCTCGAGCCTCATGCCGTCACCCCAACACCGGGAAGCGACGCTCGGCGGCCAGCGCGTCAAGCGTCGACTGCATGGTCGACGTCACGTAGTCGTAGGCGTCGTCGAGGTGCGGGTCGTCGCCGAACTTCTCGCGCAGGTCGATCGGAGGCAGGACCTGGGTGGTCAGCTTGGCCGGGAACGGCAGGCGGGGGATGAAGTCTCCGAGTGTGATGCCCCACGGGATCACGAGCGAGACGGGCAGCACCTTCAGGCGAAGGCGGTCGAGCCCGAGCGCCCGAGAGAGCGCCTCGCCCCGGGTCAGCACGAACAGCGTCTCCTGACCGCCGATCGAGACGACGGGGACGATCGGTACGCCGGTGCGGATGGCGAGCTTGAGGAACCCGGTTCGGCCGGCGAAGTCCACCCGGCTCGACTGCCACGACGGTCGATGCACCTCCCAGTCGCCGCCCGGATAGACGAGCACGGCGGCCCCTGCATGCAAGGCGACCTCGGCGTTGGGGTGGGACGCCTCGATCGTCCCGTACTTTTGCAGGAACGAGCCGATCCCCGGTGACGCCATCACCAGCTTGTGGGCCAGCTGGTGGAACCGTCGCTCCACGCCGAAGTAGCTGGTGAAGGCCAGGGTGAAGCAGATGGAGTCCGGGCTGGTGTTGCCGCCGGAGTGGTTCCCGACCAGCAGTACCGGTCCCCGCTCGGGGATGTTCTCCAGACCACGCACCTCGGCCCGGTGCCACAGCGTCGCCAGGAGCCAGGCCGCCGGGAGGGTGTCCCGGATGTAGTCGGGGTCGCGGTCGTCGAGGAGGTCGGGCAGGGCGTCGTCACGCGCCATCGATCACGTAGATACCCGGTGTTCACCGGTGTACACGTTCATGGTGGGCCCCCGCAGGAAGCCCACCAAGGTCATGCCTGTCTCATCGGCCAGCTGCACGGCGAGGGTCGATGGGGCTGACACCGACGCCAGCACCGGGATGCCCGCCATCAGCGCCTTCTGGGTGAGCTCGAAGCTGGCGCGGCCGGAGGCGAGGATGAGGTGGCTCCGGAGCGGGAGCCGCCGCTCCAGCGCGGCCCATCCGACGACCTTGTCGAAGGCGTTGTGGCGGCCGACGTCCTCACGGAGACACACGAGGTCCCCCGATGGCGTGAACAGGCCGGCGGCGTGCAGCCCGCCCGTGCGCTCGAACACCCGCTGGTGGTCGCGCAGGCGGTCGGGCAGCGACGCCAGCAGCGACGGCGACACGTGCATGTCGTCATGGCGGACGTCGAAACGGGCCCGGGTTCGCACGTTGTCGATGCTGGTCTTGCCGCACAGTCCGCACGACGACGTTGTGACGAACGAGCGCTCGCCGGCCGCTCGCCCCGGCGCGTCGCCGGCCAGGTCGGCGTTCAACACGTTGAACTCCTGCGCCTCGTCCTCGCCGACGCAGTACCGCAAGGTGCGGATCTGTTCCGCCCGCTCGACGATGCCCTCGGTCAGCAGGAAGCCGGCGGCCAGCTCGAAGTCGTTGCCGGGTGTCCGCATCGTCACGGCCAGGGCTGTGCCGTCGACTCGGATCTCCAACGGCTCCTCGGCGACCAGGTTGTCGAACCGCACGGCGGTCGAGCCGTTGTCGATCCGCACCAGGCGCCGTTTGGCGGTCGGACCGGCCACCGCGAGAACCTACCCACCCATGGACGACTGGCCCGAGCGCTACGGCGCCGCCTTGCAGGTCGCGCTGACGGAGGACGAGATCGAGACGATCCTCGCCCTCGCTCGGGACGTCGCCCACGCAACCGAGCGCCGGTTCGCGCCGCTCACCGCCTATCTCACGGGGAAATTCGTCGCCCGTCGCCAAGCAGACGGCACCAGCGCCGAAGAGGCGTTGCGTGAGGCAGAGGGGATTGTGGGCAGGCTGCTGCGCCAGTGAGCCAACGGTGGCGAGCGCCGCTCGACAGCGATGGCTCGGGACTGAGCGCCGCCGAAGGCGGCACGATTAGGGCCGGGAGGCCATGAGCCAGCAGCTGCAGGAAACCTTCGATCGCACTGTCGACGAGGGCGACTACCGCATCAACCGTAGTTGGCAGAGCCTCCTGGCGACCGGCGCGGTGGGGGGCCTCGACGTGGCCATGGGAGTGTTCGCGCTCCTGGTCGTCAGGCACGCCACGAACAGCGACATCCTCGGCGCGCTTGCCTTCCCGATCGGCTTCATCGCCCTGTCCCTCGCCAACAGTGAGCTCTTCACAGAGAACTTCCTGGTGCCGATCGCGGCCGTGACCGCCCGGCGGGCGGAGTGGCCCAAGGTCCTGCGTCTGTGGGGCGGCACGGCGGTCACCAACCTCGTCGGCGGCTGGGTGCTGATGGCCTTCGTCGTGGGCGGCCTGCCTGAAGTCAGGCCTACCGCCGTCCAGCTCGGGACGCACTACACCCACCTCGGCATCGGCTGGACGTCGTTCGCCACCGCCGTTCTCGGCGGCACGGTGATCACGTTGATGACGTGGATGGAGCACTCGACCGAGTCGGCCGGCGCCAAGCTGCTGGCCGCCATTGTCGCCGGCTTCCTCCTCGCCGCCGGTTCGCTCAACCACGTGATCGTGGTGTCGATCGAGACGTTCGCGGCCCTCCAGGCCCACGCACCGTTCGGCTATGCGGACTGGGCGGGGATGGCGGCATGGGCCGCCCTCGGCAACATGCTGGGCGGCATCGGCCTCGTCACTGTTCTCCGTCTCGTGCAGGTGACGGGTGAAGATTCGGAGTCGCCGAACCGGAAGCGCGCTCGTCGTTCTCGACGGCGTAGCTGACCGTCACCTCCTCGGTCTCCGACGCGATGGAAATGCCGGCCTCGTCGAGCCGGGCTCGGATGCGGCGCGTGATCTCGTCTTTGGCTGAGCGCGCCGTTCGGACCGGCACCACGAACCGAGCGGACAGCTCCATCCAGTCGTCGGTCGCCCGTATGAACACCCGCGGCTCGACCTCGGCCCGGGGGATCGGGTAGCGGCGCTCCATCGCCGAGATCGCCTCCCGGGCGCCTGCGGAGGACGACGCACGCTCCGCCTCCTCCTTGATGATGCGCTCGGCTTCCTGCCAGTCGCTGCGGTAGGGGATGGGGACGGCAAGCTCTTCCCAGACGAAGTCGAACACGGAGCTGAAGTTGTAGACGGGATCGGTGAACGTTGCCTTGTTCGACACGGCCACGATGCGCCCGGTGAACTGCCGACCCTTGACCCAGCTCTTGTCGTCCTCCGCTGACCCGATCTCCATCATCTTGGTCCGCAGGAGGGTGACGTCGATGACGTCGCCCCGGACGCCTCCCAGCTCGATGCGGTCGCCGATCCGGTAGATCCGCCCGGACGTGATGTTGAACCACCCGGCGACGGCGCCGATGACCTCCTGCATGGCGAACGCGATGCCGGCGGCGGCGAAGCCCAGGACGACGCCGACGTTGCCGGCCAGACTGCGCCACACGACCGTCAGGGTGACGATGGCGGCGAGGAAGATGGCGTAGCGGGTCAGCTTGCGGGCGTGGAAGCGGGCGTAGGGGTCATCCAGCCACCAGCCCGCGAAGCGCCCCGCCAACCCGAGCAGCACAGCCGCCATGGCCACGACGACGCCGGTGGCCACGAAGCGGGCGACGGTGTCACTCACGAAGAGAGACGTTCCCGCTGGGGCTGGACCGTGAACCTCGGGTCCTCGGCCGACTCGAAGCCGGCCTTGAAGATGCTCCAGCGGGTGAGGGCGACGCCGGCGAGGGCGGCCGAGGACCCGAGG
>CADDZP010000306.1 GCA_902812475.1 Actinomycetota bacterium
CCCCCGCCCCTTGGTCGCCGGCCGCTGACGCGGCCGCGTTCTCATGGGCGTCCCAGATGATCTCGTCGTGGGCCTGGGAGCCTCGCCGGCTGGTGACCTCGAACCCTTCGCCCAGCTCCACGCCCTTGACGGCTTGGATGCTCATGAGCGCTTGAGCCAGCATCCCGTCGAGCTTGCGGTCCCAGTGCACGTGGCTTCCGAGGCCCACAGGCACGCCGTAGGCGAGGACCTCGACCACCCCGCCGAGGGAGTCGCCTTCGGCCTGGGCCGCCTTGACCTCCTGCACCATGGCCGCCTCGGCGTCGCCGTCGAAGCATCGCACCGGTGAGTCGTCGATCGTCTCGAGGTCCTCGGGGAGGGGACGGCCTTCGGCCTTGCTGACGACAGGCCCGAGCTGGATGACGTGGGAGATGACGGCGGCGTCGAGCCGGGCGAGGAGGGCTTTGGCCAGCGTGCCCGCCGCCACCCGGGCCGCGGTCTCGCGCGCCGACGCCCGTTCCAGGACGTCGCGCGCATCGGCGAACCCGTACTTCTGCATGCCCGCCAGGTCGGCGTGGCCCGGGCGCGGTTGTGTGAGCGGCTTCTCGGTGCGCCCGGGAGCGGGGGACATCTCCTCCTCCCACTTGGGCCACTCGGTATTGCCGATCTCGATGGCGACCGGCGAGCCGAGCGTGCGTCCGTGGCGCACACCACCCAGGATCGTCACGTCGTCGCGCTCGAAGCGCATGCGTGGCCCGCGCCCGTAGCCGAGTCGGCGGCGGGCCAGCTCGGCCTGGATCTCCTCGACCGTGATCGGCAACCCGGCCGGCAGTCCCTCGACGACGACTACCAGCGCGCGGCCGTGCGACTCGCCGGCGGTCAGGAACCTCAGCACACCTCAAGTGTACGGGTCGGCCCCTAGGTGACGGGCTCCTCCCGCCAGTTGGCGATCTCGTAGCGACCGGTACCCGAGAGGTCCCCGAGGGAGTCGTCGTAGTGAAAGGCGAACTGGGCGTTCGGCGACGCGCTGTTGGCGACGATCGAGCCCCAGACGTCGACGTGCGGAGCGCCATTGCCATCTGTGAGTACAGCGGTTGTCGGCGCCTCGATGACCCCCCAGAACTGGGCGTGGTTGTGGAACAGCATTCCGGGCGAACCCGAGCCGCTGACGACGTAGATCTGCAGGTTGGCGGCCCACCCCGGGCAGTAGTACGACGCCGGATTGTTCCACGCGTCCTTGAGGTTCGATGTCGCCGTGTTGCCACACAGGGCCGAGCTCGCCGGCGGTGGGTTCACCTGGCCGCTGTTGCCGTGCGGGTCGCCGACTTCGACCTGCCCCGGCGTGTAGATGATGGCGCGCCCATTCGTCGTGTCGACGGTGCACCCGGCGCGCAGCAGCACGTTCGTCCAGTAGTAGATCTGCCCGCCCCGGATGGCGTGCGTCGAATCGCAGACATTTGGGTTCGATGTGTTGTTCGGGTTCTGGTCCTTCGTGACGCTCGGGGCCTGCACGACGGGCAGTTGCAGGGCGGGGGTGGTCTTGGTCGTCGCCGGCGGCGGTGGGCAGGCGCCCTGGCCGTAGGGCGGCAACGCCTGCGTGCCGTCGCCGTAGCTCACACAGCCGTCGGTGGCATACCCGTAGGTGTTCCCCCGGCAGTTGGCGATCGCCTGGCCGCCACCGTTGCTGTTGAAAGTGAACTGGCTCGGGGTGTTCGTACCGACGATGCCGTGCTGGGTGCACATGTTGGCCGTGGTGGTCCCATCGCGGAAACTGTCAGCGGAGCTACCGGACGCCAGCTTCAACGTGGACTGCGTGAACAAGGCGTTCCCGAACAGTTGCTGCGTCGTCGCATCGGCCTTGACGTGACGTTTGACACCGGTCGCATCGATGCCCACCGAGTCGAGATGCCAGACCGTTTGGAAGGCATCGCGTGCGCCTGAGAACGTGTAGGAGCCGGCCGAACCGCCGAGATTCACCGTCGTCGCCGGCAGCGTCGCCTGCGACGTCGCCGCGATCTGCTTCAACGCATCGTTGATGCCGGCGTCGGCAAGCTGCAGAGCGTTGGCGGAGTCCCCCCCTCGCCTGGCGGACTTGAGTCCGGACTGCGCCATGGCGAGGAGCCCGATCACGAGGACGGTCGCGACGAACATCACCATCATCGTGATGGGGATGCTGGCTCGTTCGGAGTGGTGCCTAGACACGGTTGTTCCTCAGGGCCGCGGTGCTCGACACGGTGATGGTGGCGCCGCTCTGGTACTGCAGGACGACGGTCACCATGACGGACGCGGCGCTCTGGTACGCCGACGCCGTGGCACTGCTCGAGAGCTCGCTCCCGCTCGAGTCGAAGAAGCGGAACAGGTGCGTGGCCGACGGGTTGACGATTCCCGACAGCACGGTCTTTCCCGTGTACGACGACTTGACCGTACAACTGCTGTCGTACTCGGCGTCGTCGCGCTTGAGGGTGCCGCTGACGAGCCCGTAGGTGATGACACTCTTCGGACAGGTCTGGCCGGCAACGGCGTCGTGGACGACCGTGAACGACAGGCAGTTGGCGTACCCGCTCGGGTACGAGGCGCCCGAGGGGCACGTCGAACTCGTCGGGTACGTCAGGGTGATGGGATCGGCCGCCCGGATGTCCTCGGTCATCTGGCGCAGGGCGATGCGGGCGTCGTTCTCCGCCTGCGTGTCCTTGGTCGCCTTGCTGGTGGT
Source organism: Actinomycetota bacterium (assembly GCA_902812475.1). Lineage (GTDB taxonomy): Bacteria > Actinomycetota > Acidimicrobiia > Acidimicrobiales > AC-14 > CADDZP01. The sequence goes on from CADDZP010000306.1 coordinate 2,690, forward strand.
GTTGTTGGCCGACACCAGGAAGTTGAAGGCGGTGACGCTGAAGAGGAGCAGCAGAGCCGTCGTAACGACGAGCTCGACGACTGTCATCCCTCGTTGGTCGGGACTCACTGGAAGCTCACCGTCCCTGACTGGCCAACGGCGGTCGACCCGACGTTCCCGGACGACGAGTCGACGTGGACCGCCGTGAAGGCGAAGCGCTGGGTCCCGGCGGAGAACCGGTAGCCGGCCGAGCGGGCGATCGTGCCCGTCCAGTGGTTGCCCGTGCCGTCACTCGCCGACAAGGCGATGGTCACCGCACCGGACTGTGTGGTGAAGGTGACGAACACGCTGTCGGTGAGAGCGATCCCCGTCGTGGTGGCGCTCAGCGTGGCGTCAGCGTTGAGCAGTCCACCCGGGTCGATGTCGACGGTCGACGGCGCAGTACCGGTGATGGTCGGAAGGCCGGAGGTGCCACAGTTGGACGCGCAGAATGTGATCGCCGAGGAATAGATCGTCGCGTTTGCCTTGCCGTCGCCGGCCCGTACCTCGCTGAAGATGATGTACTGACTCCCGGACAGGAACGTGTACGAGCCCGGCGCGATCGACCCGTTCCAGTTCACCCCGTCGACCGTCGCCAAGGGGATCGACGTGTTCGAGGGCGACCCGTTGTTCAGTGTGAGGAGACTGGCGGTGACTGTGTCGCTGGCGGACAGGCCGGTCGTGACGGCGGTGAAGGAGAGCTGGCTCTGGTTGGTGCCGTCGTCGTTCAGCACGACCGCGCTCGGCGACACCGAGGTCGTCACGAACCCGGGAGGTGACACACCGACGACGCTGCCCTGGACGGGACTCCGCAGCGAGCTCTGTTGCGAGACCTGGTGACTGCCGACCACGTCGCTCCAGTTGACGAACACGGCCAGCCGCTTCTTGGCCTGCTGCGAATCGCCCCAGACGACATAGCGCTGGACTGAGTACGTGACGTTCTCGACTCGGCAGGTGTACGAGGCCTTCGGCACCTGACCCACGACCGGCGTGCACGGTTCTTCGAGGACGACACCCGTGCTGCAGTTGAGGGTCACGGGCGACAGGCCCTGGAACGTCTGCGTCCCGGGATCGGTCACGCCGCTGCCGCTCGATGGGCACAGTCCCAGATGGTCGTAGTCGAAGCGCTGGAGGTCCTCGATGGCGGCCGTCGCCAGCTCGTTGCCGCGGGTTCTGTCCTTCGCCACCCGCACGGCCTTCAGGCCGCCGGCCATCGCCACCGCCAAGGCGGCGAAGACGACGGCCGCCAGCGAAAAGGCCACGATCACCTCGAGGAGCGTGAATCCGTCCTCGCCGGCGCGCGTCGACGGTCCCCGGCGACTGTGCCGTCCTGCGGCACGGGTCAGCGCAGGGGCGACCAGCCTCCGGAGACGGGTCATGCCCTGAAGATCGACCGAACGGCAACTCCGCTTGAGCGGGCGCCGGTCGGATTCGGGCTATTTCAGGACTTCTTCGCCCTCGCAGAGCTGGAAGCGCTCGTCACCGAACAGGAACGTGCCGCACTTGCCGGACAACGAGACGACCTGGAAATTGGAGGCGAACGTCTGCCCGGGTGCCAGCGCCGTGTAGACGGTGTCGTTCACGCGCACGTCGGCGACGGTCTTGCCGTTCTTGGTGTAGACGTTCAGCAGCGCGACCCGCTGCGTGCGCCGCGGTTCGGTCGCCGCCC
>CADDZP010000307.1 GCA_902812475.1 Actinomycetota bacterium
GCGAGACAGGGTCCGCCGGTCTGGCGGGACACGTACGCGGAGGAGTCGAACGTGTTCTTGCCGTTCGGGAGGTCGGGGCGGTTGTACGGGTCGCCTGGGATGGCGAAGATGGCGCACCCCGTCACCGGGTCGACGGCGGCCGACGAGAAGTCGGCGAGATTGCGGTTCGACGGCTGGCCGGGGATCAGGCCGCAGAACACGCCCTGCGTGCAGACGTCGCCGTAGTGGATCACGTCGGGGGTGACGACCGACTGGGTGAACGTCTTGCCCCCGTCGAAGCTGAACGCCGAGTAGTACCGCCACTGGGCCTTGGTGTCGTTGGGGTCGCTGGCGTTCGTCGACCCGAACCACCCCAGGACGACCTGGTCCTTGCCCAGGCCGCCGGCGATGGCGGGCATGACATTCGCGGTCAGGTTCGGCGTGTTGACCTGGACGGGCGGCGACCATGTCGTCCCGCCGTCATGCGACGTGAACAGCCACAGGTTGGTCGTGTTCTGATTGGCCTTGATCTTGCCCGCGGCGACGACGTACAGGGTGCCGCCTCCGTCGATGGACTGGTTGTCGAAGATCTTGCCGAACGACGCGCCCGGGTCGCTGTAGATCAGGTGGTTGGCGAACACTCCGTTGCAGCCGCCCTTGCCGACCGCCATGTAGAGGTGGTTGAGCTCGGCGCCTATCGGCGGCGACACCTGGTCCGGCTCGGTCACCTCGATGTAGATCGAGCCGTCCTTGCCGATCACGGGCTTGGGCACGAGCGTGCCGGCGACGGGGCTGTAGTTGGTGCCCGCCACGCCGCCGGGGTCGAGCACCGACCCGCACGGCAGGAACGACTTGGCCTTGTCGGTGGACTTCAGGATGATCGGCAGCCCGCCGGCGAAGTCGTGGTAGGTGAGGTACAGCTCGCCGTTGAGGCCCCGGGTGATCCACTCCCGGTCGGCCTCCGGGCCCTGGTGGCTGCCGCTGACGGGCCCGCACGGCGTCGGGCCGACGATCGTCGGAGCGGTGAACGTCCTGCCGCCGTCGGTCGACGTGCACAGGTCGGTTGCGATGGCCTCGAGGTCGGCGACGTACACGGTGTGATCGAGGCCGACCGCGACATCGGAGTCGCCGCCACCGTTGGTCGATCCGACGTTCGCGTTGATGGGGAACGTCTGTCCGCCGTCGTGGGACGCCCAGAAGCCGATGCCGTTGCTGCCCGAGGTCGTGTTGCCCGCCGCCTGGTTCAGCACGGCGGGGATGTGCTGGGGCGCGGACACGTAGACGGCGCTGGGGTCGCTGGGGTCGATGGCGATCGACGGCTCGCTGCCCGACCACTTCGGCAGCTCGAGCGGCGTGCTGAACGTCGGCGGGCCGGGTGCCCCACGCGCCGGGGTGACCGCGGTCGCGACGACGACGGCCATGGCGGGCACCAGCAGCAACAGGGCACGACGCATGGAGCGTCCAGCTTGGCACAGCGCCGCCGGCCGTCCTGAAGGCGGTAGAACAGTCAGGTGTCCGAGTTAGGGGATCGCCTCGCCGAGCGGGCGGGGACGCTGGCCCAGGAGCAGAGCGACCTGCGCAAGGCGGCCGCCGAGCTGGCTGCGACGGCCGACGGTCACAGTGACGCCCTCCGGGAAGCGCAGCGCCACTGGGCTGAAGTGCTCCACGCCGAACCCGAGAGCGCCGACGCGCTCGGTGCCCTCGTGTTGGTCGGGGCCGCCCTCTACCTGCAGCGCGACTCGCAAGATTCCTGACGGCGCCCGGGCCACCGGCGACAGGCCTCGGTGGACCAAACTGTCGCGGTGCGCATCTCCGCCAAGGTCGACTACGCCGTCCGGGCCATGGCCCAGCTCGCCGCTGAACCCTACGGAGAGCCGGTCAAGGCCGAGGAGATCGCCCGTGCCCAGGACATTCCCCTGAAGTTCCTTCTGGGCATCCTCAACGACTTGAAGCGCGGCTATCTGGTTCGTAGCCAGCGGGGCGCGGAGGGCGGCTACGCCCTCATGCGTCCGGCCGATGACATCACGCTGGCCGACGTCATCCGGGTGATCGACGGCCCCCTCGCCAACGTGCACGACCAGAGCCTCTCCGAGCTGAGCTATGCCGGTCCGGCCAAGCGCCTGCGCGAGGTGTGGATGGCCGTCCGCACCTCGCTGCGCCAGGTGCTGGAGACGACGACCTTCGCCGACCTCGCCGCTGGTGACCTCCCGGACGAGGTGAAAGAGCTGGCGTCGACCTACCAGGCCGAAGAGCGCCGCCAGCGCGCCCGCCGCCGGTAAAGCAGCAATTCCCGGTCCCAGCTTGAAAACCCGCTCGACATTCTCTACTGTCTCGATCAACTTTACATAGGCAATAGACAAAGGGGAATTCATAGTGGGGGCATCTTCAGGGCGGCGTCTGGCCGTCGCGGTCGTCGTCGCCTTGGGGCTGGTGGCGGCCGCGTGCGGCAGCGGAGGATCCAAGCCGACCGCCAACGCGGCCGCGGCGTCATCGGCACGCGTCGACCTGCGTCTCGGGTACTTCCCGAACCTCACCCACGCCACCGCCCTCGTCGGCGTGGCCAAGGGCATCTTCCAGCGCGACGTCGGCTCCAAGGTCACCCTGCAGACCAAGACCTTCAATGCCGGGCCAGCCGCTGTCGAGGCGCTCTTCGCAAACTCGCTCGACATCAGCTTCGTCGGTCCCAACCCCGCCATCAACGCCTTCCAGAAGTCCAAGGGAGAGGCGGTCCGCCTGATCGCCGGCGCCACGTCGGGTGGGGCCGGTCTGGTGGTCAAGCCGTCGATCAACGGCCCGGCCGACCTCGAGGGAAAGAAGCTGGCGACCCCCCAGCTGGGCAACACCCAGGACGTGGCCCTGCGCAGTTGGCTGAAGAACAACGGGCTCAGCACGACGACCGAGGGCGGCGGTGACGTGCAGATCCTGCCCCAGGACAACTCCCAGACGCTCGACACGTTCAAGTCGGGCCAGATCGACGGCGCCTGGGTCCCCGAGCCGTGGACGACGCGCCTCGTCCAGGACGGCAAGGGCAAGCTGCTGGTCAACGAGGCCGACCTCTGGCCCGGCGGCAGGTTCCTCACGACGACGGTCATCGTGCGCACCGCCTTTCTCAACGACCACCCCGACGTCGTGCGCAACTTCCTGAAGGGTCTGGTCGAGGCCACCGACTACGCCAACCAGAACCCGGCCGATGCCCAGCAGGTGGCGAACGCCTCCATCGCCCAGCTGACGGGCAGGGCCCTGAGCGCTCCGGTCGTGTCGGCGGCGTGGAAGAACTTGACGTTCACGTGGGATCCGCTGGCGTCCACCCTGCAGAAGGAGGCCGACGACGCCCACGCCGTCGGCCTCCTGGCCGACACCAACCTCAAAGGCTTCGTCGACGTCAAGCCACTGGGAGCCGCGCTGAAGTCGGCCGGCAAGCCGACAGTGGCCGCACCGTGACCGCAGCGGTCGCCATCAGCGGCGTCTCCAGGGTGTACGGCCCCGCCGGGGCCCACACCTTCGCTCTCGACCGCATCTCCCTCGAGGTCGACAAGGGCGAGTTCGTGTGCCTCGTCGGGGCCTCGGGGTGCGGCAAGACGACCCTGCTCAACCTGGTCGCCGGGCTCGACGAGGCCGGCGCCGGCCACATCGAGGTCACGGGCAAGCCCGCCCTCCTCTTCCAGGACGCGGCTCTGCTTCCGTGGTTGACGGCCGAGAAGAACGTGGAGCTCGCCCTGCGCCTGCGCAAGGTTCCCCGGGCGAGGCGGGCAAGGCAGGTGGCCGACCTGCTTCACACCGTGCGCCTCGACGGCTTCGGCGACCGGCGTCCTCACGAGCTCTCGGGCGGGATGCGCCAGCGCGTGGCCCTCGCCCGCGCCCTCGCTCAAGAGACCCAGGTGCTCCTGATGGACGAACCCTTCGGTGCCCTCGATGCCATCACCCGCGACCTCCTCCACGACGAGATCGAGCGCGTCTGGACGGAGAGCGGCGTGACCGTGCTCTTCGTCACCCACAACGTCCGGGAGGCCGTCCGCCTCGGCGACCGGGTGCTCGTGCTGTCGAGCAGGCCGGGGCGGGTGGTCGCCGAGCTCCCCATCGACATCGCCCGTCCCCGGCGCATCGAGTCACCCGAGGTGGCGTCCCTCGCTGCCGAGGTCACGGAGCGCCTGCGCAAGGAGGTGCGCCGCCATGCCGACGACGACGAAGCCGCGTAGCGCGCCCGCCACCGACGTCCTCGGCGTCGAGCTCGCCGGACTCGACGCCCTCGACGTCCCGATCGCGCCGGCCCCCACCCGCGCCCGGCGCGTGTGGTCGGCGGTCTGGCCCAAGCTGGCCGCGGTCGGCATCTTCCTGCTGGTCTGGCAAGCGGTGGCGTGGAGCGGCTGGAAGCCCTCGTACATCGTCCCCGGGCCTG
>CADDZP010000308.1 GCA_902812475.1 Actinomycetota bacterium
CCGAGCCACGGGCCTCGACCTCCACGTCGAGGAGCCCGACCTCGCGCATGCGCTCGAGATGCGGACGCACGGTGTTGGGATGCAGCCCGAGCGTGTCGGCGATCTCCGTCGTCGACAGCGGAGACGGTGACCGGGCCAGCTCGAGGTAGATGGCGTAGCGGGTGTTGTCCCCGAGCGCTTTGAAGACGGCCAACCGAGCCTGCGGCTCCACCGGCACATTTTAGCGACCCAGCGCCGATTACCACGGGCGACCCCGGTAAAATCCCCGAGGTGACCGTGCGGCCGAGCGAGCAGGACGTCGTCGAGGTGCTGCGCGGCGTCGTCGATCCCGAGTTGGGGTCCGACATCGTCGACCTGGGCATGGTGCGCGACGTGCACGTCGCCGACGACGGCACTGTCGACGTCGGCGTCGCCCTCACGATCTCGGGTTGCCCGCTGCGCACCCAGATCAAAGAGGACGTGGAGTCGAAGGTGCGGGGGCTGCCGGGCGTGACCGCGGCCAACGTCACCTTCGCCGAGATGACCCAGGAACAGCGCAGCGTCGTGATGCAGCGGGTGCGAAAGCGCCTGGCCGACAACCCGCCACCGACCGAAGTGCCGCTCACGACGCGCGTCATCGCCGTCGCCAGCGGCAAGGGCGGCGTCGGCAAGTCGAGCGTCACCGTGAACCTGGCCACCGCCATGGCCGCGCGCGGGCTGAGCGTGGGTGTCCTCGATGCCGACATCTGGGGCTTCAGCGTGCCCCGCATGCTCGGCGTGAGCGGTCGTCTGGCTGCCACCGACGAGCGCAAGATCCGTCCCAACGAGCTGACGGTCGGCGACGGTCGTCTCCAGGTCGTCAGCATGGGCTTCCTCGTCGAGGACGAACAGCAGGCCCTGATGTGGCGCGGCCTCATGCTCTCCAAGGCCCTCGAGCAGTTCCTCACCGACGTCGGCTGGGGAGCGATGGAGTACCTGCTCGTCGACATGCCCCCGGGCACGGGCGACATCCAGATGGCGCTCGGCCGGCTGCTGCCCCGTACCGAGGTGCTGGTTGTGACCACGCCCGCGCTGGCAGCGCAGAAGGTCGCCATCCGGGTCGCCGACATGGCCCGGCGTTCGTACCTCAAGGTGCTCGGCGTCGTCGAGAACATGAGCACGTTCACGTGCGAGCACGGCGAGATGTACGCCCTGTTCGGCCAGGGCGGAGGTGCCGCCCTCGCGTCCGACATCGGCGTGCCCCTGCTCGGCCAGGTCCCCCTCGAGCCGGCGGTCAGCGCCGCCAACGATGCCGGTCGGCCCCTGAGCACGACCGCGCCCGGCAGCGCCGCCGGCCAGGTGTTCGCCTCGATCGCCGACCGCATCTCGACCGAGCTGCTCCCGCCCGTCGACATGGCCGGCTGCACGGCACGCATGCTCGACGCCGTGGAAGAGAAGCTCGGGGCCGGCTGACCGCTACGAGCGAGGACGGGGCTGCGGTAGCGCCAACGAGAACACGGCGCCGCCGCCCGGCGCCTGCTCGTACCAGACCCGACCGCCCATGGCCTCGACGAGCCCCTTGACGAGGGCCAGGCCCAGGCCCGTTCCCCGGGCCCGGTCGCGATCGCGGCGCCCCAGCGTGCGAACGCGCGAGAACAGTGTGGGCACGAGTGATTCGGGTACGCCGGGGCCGTGGTCGCGGACGCTCAGCACGACCTCCGTGTCGGTGGCGGCAGCTTCGACCACCACGGGAGCACCGCCGTAGATCAAGGCGTTCTCGATCAGATTCCCGACCACTTGCTCGAGCCGGCGGGCGTCGGCCAGGACGGTGAGGTCCTCGCCGATGCGCAGGTCGACGCCGGCGGACTCGGGAACCGACGCCAGCGCCAGCTCGACCGTCATGGCGAGGTCGACCGGGCGGATGTTGAGCACGACGGAGCGGGCCTCGAGGCGACTCACTTCGAAGAGATCGTCGGCCAGACGCGCCATGCGCTCGGCTTGGCGACGCACGGACTGACCCATGCGCTGGATGCGCTCGGGGCCCAGCTCGTCGGCGTGGGTCTCCAGCGTTGCACCCAGGCCCAGGATGGCCGTGAGCGGTTGGCGGAGGTCGTGGGTGACGAGCGCGAGGAACTCGTTCTTCGCCTCCTCGAGGTCGCGCTGGGCCGTGACGTCCCGGACGACGCACTGGAAGCCGGCGGCCAGACCGGCCTCCCGGCGGGCCGTCGTCGACACCTCGAGGATTCTGCGCACACCGTCGGGCCTGCTCACGGCCAACTCGACGCGCTCGCTGTCATCGGAGTCGACCGTCAGCTGCTCGAGCACGCTCGATCCCTCGAGCGGCACGAGCACCTCCGACAAAGGCGCCCCCTCCAGCTCCTCGAGGGGCCGGCCCAAGATCACTCCCAACGACGAGTTGGCGAAGATCACCCGGCCGTCGAGGTCGACCTCGAAGATGCCGTCGGAGGAGTGCTCGACGACGTGCTCGTAGTGGGCCCGGTTCTCCTCCTCGCGCCGCACCACGGTCTGCCAGTAGCCGCGCGCCACGGCGTCGATCAACCGGTCCATGGCGGGCAGGACGCGCGTGAGCAGCAGCGAGAGGGCCAGGCCCCAGTGGCGGCCCCGCTCCTCGGCCACCTCGACGGCGGTCTGGACGACGAGGTCGCGAGAGATGCGCAGGACGACGAGCAGCTGCGGAAGGGGCGACCCCGCCGAGGCGGCGGTGGCGCCGACCTCCTCGAGGTCGCCGACCAGCGCCTCGTCGACTTCCTCGCCCTGGCCGGTAACGGCCAGGATGGCCTCGAAGCGGTTGCGGGCCTGCTCGATGAAGCGGGCTCGCTCGGCGAGGCTCCATCCCGACGCCTCAGGGAAGGCGGTGGCGAAGATGTCGAAGGCGCGGCGCGCCATCTCCTCGGAGCGGCCGTCGAGTGCCACGAGCAGGGTCTGTGGATCTGCCGGCTCCCCTTCGGTGTCGAAGAAGTTGCCGGCACCGCTGTCGGCGTTGCGGGCGACGAACGCCTTCAGGTCCCCGATGGCGAAGCGGATGCCGTCGGGCCCGTCGTTCGTCGCCGCCAGATAGCGGGCCTGGACGAGCGTGCGCACGGCGTCGGGTGTGAGGTCGAGCAGGCTGGCGGCCTCGTCGAGGCCGACGAGACGCGACTTCCCCACGCGGTCACTCACGTGTGCGCCGCCTTCGGCGGCTGCCCGTGAGCGGGCACGCTGCAACACTGGTTCGCTCGCTTACGCTCGCTCACGGGTCGATATTCGACGTGGTCGGGCGGGGCCCCTACCCGGGCGCCGGGAGCCAGCGACCGTCCAGGTCCGCTCCCTGCACCCGTCCCTCGTCCCGAAGCTTCAGCAGATGGGCGCACACCGAGTGACGGGCGACGGGATGGAGCTCCTCACGGACGTCCGCATACACCCGTGCCACGACACCGTCGACCGTGTCGACACCGGCTTCGACGGCATCGAGGATCGCCCTTTCCCGCTCGCTGCGGTGGGTGAGGTACTCGTCGATCTTGGCCGACGGGTCCTCGATCAGCAGGCCGTGACCCGGCGCGATCGACCCGATCGGGAGGTCGCGGAGCGCCCGCAGCGACGCCAGGTAGGCGGCCATGTCGCCGTCGGGCGGGGCGATCACGACCGTCGACCCCTGCATGATGTGATCGCCCGAGAACAGCATCCGCTCGTTCTCGAGCAGGTAGCACAGGTGGTTGGACGCATGGCCGGGCGTGTGGACGGCCCGCAGGCGGAACTCGGTCGCTTCCACGCAGTCGCCGTGTCCGATCGACCGGTCGGGCGTGAAGTCGTCGCGGGCGTCGAAGCCCAGCACCTCGGCGCCCGTCCGTTCCCTGAGCGCTGCCGCACCCGGCGAGTGGTCGCTGTGGGTGTGGGTGACGAGGATCCAGCAGATCCGGTCGCCACCGCAGGCGGCCACGGCGTCCAGGTGACCGGCGTCGTCGGGCCCCGGGTCGATGACGGCGACCTCGTCGATCCCGACCAGATAGGTGTTCGTCCCCGGGCCGGTCATGATGCCGGGGTTCGGCGCACGGACGCGGCGCACCAGGGGGCTCACGGCCCGGGCGACACCGGTAGCCACGTCAGCCACGCTGGTAGTGCCCTTGGGGCCCGCTCGAGGCCGCCGCGCTCAGGGCATCGGCCGCCGTGTCCCATCCGGCCAGCCACTGGAGGCTGCGCTGGGTCGGCAGCATGAGGTCGAGCTCGCCGCCGCGGAAGCGCTCGACGGCGTCGGCCGGTCGTACCCACTCGTGGGCGATGGTCTCCTGGGCGTCGTGGAGCGGTGTCTGGCCTTCGGGCGCCGCGCACACGAAGAACCGGGTGTCGAAGCGGCGGGGGGCGCCCTCGGGCGTGATCCAGCGGCTGACGTAGTGCATGTTGTCGACGGCG
>CADDZP010000309.1 GCA_902812475.1 Actinomycetota bacterium
ACGAGAAACAGGCCCCTGACCTGGAACATCCCGAACTGTTGCTGATCGCTGAACGTGTAGCCTCGTAAAGCTCTCTTCACAAGCCCTCAAGTCGGGGGCGGGGGGCAAACACGTCCGGAAAGAAGGCGACGAAGTGATGTCCGAGCAGGCCGACCCGCACTCCCCCGAAGCACCCACCGCACCCGTCGACACGGTCAACCCCGTCGATGCCGTCGACACAGCAGACGACGGGGAGTACGTCCCCAAGCAGGTGGTGTCGGACGACCTGGACGGGATGTCGCTCGAAGACGCCATCGCCGGCACGATCGTCAACTTCGACGACGGCGACATCGTCAAGGGCACCGTCGTCAAGGTCGACAAGGACGAGGTCCTCCTCGACATCGGGTACAAGTCCGAGGGCGTCATCCCCATCCGCGAGCTCTCGATCCGCCACGACGTCGATCCCAACGAGATCGTGAGCCTGGGCGAGGAGATCGAGGCGCTCGTCCTTCAGAAGGAGGACAAGGAAGGGCGCCTGATCCTCTCCAAGAAGCGGGCCCAGTACGAGCGGGCGTGGGGCACCATCGAGAAGGTCAAGGAGAGCGGCGGCGTCGTCTCCGGGCCGGTCATCGAGGTCGTCAAGGGCGGCCTGATCCTCGACATCGGCCTGCGCGGCTTCCTGCCTGCGTCCCTCGTCGAGCTCCGGCGCGTCCGCGATCTCCAGCCCTATGTGGGCAAGACGCTCGAGGCCAAGATCATCGAGCTCGACAAGAACCGCAACAACGTCGTGCTCTCGCGACGGGCGTGGCTGGAGGAGACCCAGAAGGAGCAGCGCGAGGACTTTCTCACGAACCTCAAGCCGGGCGAGATCCGCCGCGGCACCGTCTCCTCGGTCGTCAACTTCGGCGCCTTCGTCGACCTCGGCGGCATGGACGGTCTCGTGCACGTCTCGGAGCTGTCGTGGAAGCACGTCGACCATCCGTCGTCGGTCGTGCAGGTCGGTGACGAGATCGACGTGCAGGTGCTCGAGGTCGACCTCGACCGTGAGCGCATCAGCCTCTCGCTCAAGGCCACCCAGCAGGACCCGTGGCAGGAGTTCGCCTCCAACCACCGGGTCGGCGAGCTCGTCTACGGCCGGGTCACCAAGCTGGTGCCGTTCGGCGCCTTCGTCCAGGTGGGCGACGGCATCGAGGGCCTGGTGCACATCTCGGAGATGGCGGTGCACCACGTCGATCTCCCTGAGCAGGTCGTCACGCCGGGCGAGGAGCTGTGGGTCAAGATCATCGATCTCGACCTGCAGCGCCGGCGCATCAGCCTGTCGATCAAGCAGGCGGCCGAGGGCGGGATCGTGGCCCAGGAGTACCAGGAGGCCTTCGGCGAGCACGCCTACGACGAGCACGGCCAGTACATCGGCGCCACCGAATTCGAGCCCGAGACCGAGGCGCAGGCCGCCTGGGCCGACCTGGCCGCCGAGTACTCGACGAGCGACCGCCCGCCGATCGCCGCCGACGAAGCCGAAGAGGCCCCCGCCGAGCAAGAGCCCAAGCCCGACGAAACCGTCGAGTAACCCGGTCGTTACAGGCGCTGCGTCTGCACGCTCGACAGCGAAAAGCCCGAATCGGCTGGGCTTGTCGGGCGTTGACGCGTCATAGCTCTCTAGTCACTCAGCGTGGCCGCAGGACGTGGACACGGTCGAGCAACCCGATCAGTTCGGCGCTGTCCGTGGTGCACATCGCCGCCATCGCCCATACGTCAGTCGCCCGCACAGTCAGGACGCGGCCGTTGAAGTCCCCCCGCTGGAGCTTGATTGCGTCGAGGTAGTACCGGATCGACTCCAACTCCGGTTCTCGGCGGCGTTCGAGGGCGACGAGGTCGATGACGACCTTGTCCGGTGGATGCTCGCCATTCCGGTCGGACGTCGCGAAGCTTCCTCGGCCCGGCAGCACGCGATCCAGCGGGACGCCGTAGAGATCGGCCAGCTCGCTCAAGCGCCGCACGGAGATGCTGCGCTCGCCCCGCTCGTACGTGCCGACGGCGCTGCCCGAGAACCGCGCCCTCGACGCCACCTGTACGTCGTGGAGCGACCAACGCCGCTGCTCGCGGATGGCCCGGAGGCGGGCCCCGAGCGCCCTGAGGTACTCGGGGTCGGGCGATGCGTCGGGGCCGCTGCGGGTCGTCTCGGTCATCGTCGATGTCCCTTCTCAGGCGCTCCGCAGCGGCCCCCGCATCCTCCTATGCCGCCGATCGGCGGGCCCGACGACGCACGACACGGAGCGTGACACCGCCGAGGAGCAGCAGCATGCCGACCAGTGATCGCCAGCCGAGGTTGTCGCCCGTCACGGCGAGCGTGGCGGGCGCCGCTTTGACGACGTTCTCGCCGAGAACCTGAGTGACGTCCATGTGGTGCTTGTCGGTCGCGCACACCTGCAGCGACAGCGCGTCGACGCCACAAGCCGTCACCGTGTTGTCGACCGCCGTCGACCCCGTGGGCACCGTGAAGTTGGCGCTCAGGGTCACCGACTCGCCGATGTCCAGGCTGGGAATGCTGCCGACGGTGCCGATCTTGTCGTCGACGACCTGGACGTTCTCCAGGGCGATGTCACCGGTGTTGGTGACCTTGAACGTGTAGGTCACGGTCTGGTTGGCGTTCGCCGTAGCCGGCCCTGCCTTCGCCACGGCGATCGCGGGGTGCTTCGGCGTCAGGTGGTGGTGGTCGTTGCCGCACACCTGGAGCTTCAGCGGGTCGTCACCGCAGACGGTCACCGTGTTGTCCACGCCGGTCGATGGGCTGGGGATGACGAAGTCCTTGCTCAGCGTCTGCGACGCCGCCACGGCGAGCGAGGGGATCGTGCCGACGTTGCCCAGCTTGTCGTCGACGACGCTCACGTTGGTGAGGTCGACGTCACCGGTGTTGGTGACCTTGAAGGTGTAGGTGACCTTGTCGCCCTCGTGCGCCTCGGCCGGCCCGCTCTTCTGCACCTGGATGGCCGGGTGGATGATGTCGACGGAGTGACTGCTGTGGTCGGTCACCGTCTTGTTGAGCGGGTCGACGCCCGTCACCGTGCCCGTGTTGGGCAGCGGGTCGGGGTCTGCGGCCGTGGTCGTGTGATCACAGTCGTACGACCAGTGGTCCGTGAGGTCGAGCACGCTGTCAGCGGCGCCCGTCTTGGTCGGTGCCGTGTCGCACTTGGGGTCGGTCAGGACCACGTTGTGCAGTGGCACGTCGCCCGGGTTCGTGACATCGAAGGTGTAGGTGATCTTGTCGCCCACGTGAGCCACCGCCGGACCGCCCTTGACGATCTTGATCGCCGGGTGGATCGGGTCGAGGTGGTGGTGGTCGTCGCCGCAGACCTCGAGGGAGAGCGGGTCGGTGCCGCACACCGTGACCGTGTTGTCGATGCCCGACACGGACGGCGTCGGGATGTTGTAGTCCTTGGTGAGCGTCGTGGAGGCGCCGACGGCCAGCGACGGCACGGTCCCGATCGAGCCGAGCTTGTCGTCGTTCACCGTCACGTTGTTCAGCGCAACGTCACCGATGTTGGTGACCTTGAAGGTGTAGGTCATGGTGTCGCCCTCGTGGGCCTGGGCAGGACCGGACTTCTGGACCTGGATCTTCGGGTGGACCGGCACCAGGTGGTGGTGGTCGTCACCGCACACCTGCAGGGCGAGCGGGTCGGTGCCACATGCCGTGCCCGTGTTGTCCACGGCGGGGACGTCAGGGATGTCGAAGTCGTGGGTCAGCGTCTTGGTCTCGCCGACGGCCAGCGACGGGATCGTCCCGATGGCGCCGATCTTGTCGTCGTTGACGGCCACGTCGGTCAGGGGCACGTCGCCGGTGTTGGTCACGGCGAAGCTGTAGGTCACGGTGTCACCGACGTGGGCCGTCGCCGGGCCCGACTTCACCACCTTGATGGCTGGGTGGATCGGGACGAGGTGGTGGTCGTGGTGGTCGCAGACCTGCAGCGCCAGGGGATCGACGCCGCACGCCGTGGCCGTGTTCACGACCTCGGCCACGTCCTGCACCTTGTAGTCCTTCGTGAGCGTCGACGAGGCGCCGACCGCCAAGTCGCCGATCGTGCCGACCGGGCCCAGCTTGTTGTCGTTGACGGCGACGTTGGCGAGCGGGACGTCACCGATGTTGGTGACCTTGAAGGTGTAGGTCACGGTGTCGCCGACATGGGCAGTCGCCGGGCCCGACTTCACCACCTTGATGGCTGGGTGGATCGGCACCAGGTGGTGGCTGTGGTGGTCGCACACCTGCAGCGCCAGTGCATCGACGCCGCACGCAGTGGCCGTGTTGTCGAAGAACGGCAGATCCTGGACCGAGTACGTCTTGGTCAGA
>CADDZP010000310.1 GCA_902812475.1 Actinomycetota bacterium
GCCCCGGAAGTTCCGACTGGTGGCGCACAGCACGAGGCCGGCGACACGGTCCCGGTGCCGGTACCAGGTCAGCTGGGCGATGGGGCCGCCCATCGAGTAGCCCACGGCGATGAAGCGGTCGACGCCGGCCACGCCGGCCAGGGCGGCGGCGTCGTCGGCGCAGTCGGCCAGGCGGAAGCGGGGACCGACTTCGATCCCCTTGCCGTGCCCGCGGTGGTCAAGGGCGAGGACACGGAAGTGGCGGCCCAGAGGCCCGAACGCAGGGAACCAGTTCAGGTCGGCCGTGGCGCCCAGGCCGTGCAGCAGGATCAACGTCGGGGCGCCGGGCGGACCGGCAACTTCGCGCACGAACGTGGTGCCCCGACCGGGCAGGTCGACGGACCGACCGGGTGGGAGCGGGATGGGCGGCGCCGCCGGCAAGGCCCCGCGCTCAGACGTCGACAGCGACGACCTCGACCTTCAGTGTCCCGCCCGGCGCCTCGTACTCGACGACGTCGCCGGTCTTGCGGCCCATGAGCGACTGGCCCAGCGGCGAGCCCGGCGAGATGACCGACAAGCCGTCGCGCCGCTCCTCGATGGAGCCCAAGAGGTAGCGCTCGGTGTCGTCGTCGCCCTCGTAGCGGATGGTGACGATCGACCCGGCGGCGACGGCGCCCGCTGCACTGGCGGGGTCGACGATCTCGGCGTTCTTGAGCATGGCCTGGAGCTGGCGGATGCGAGCCTCCATCTTGCCCTGGTCATCCTTGGCCGCGTGGTAGTCGCCGTTCTCGGACAGGTCGCCCATCTCGCGCGCTCGCTCGATGAGCTGGGCGATCTCGGTGCGCCCTCTCGTGGTCAGGTCGTCGAGCTCAGCCTTGAGACGGTCGTAGGCGTCACGGGAAAGCTGCGTGGATGCCATGGCGCGAGGCTACTGCGGGCCTTGGCGCCGTCTTTCCCCCCTTCGATCGGCTCCCACAGAGCCGAAGCGCGTTCGGCGCGAGCGAAAAGACGCCTCGCGAGTTGCCGAATCGCCGCTGTTCACCGATACTGGTGGGGCTGTGACCGCACACACGATCGTCGTAATTCCCTGAGCACGCGCCCTCATCCGGCGTGTGCCTCCGACCGTCCACACTGTGGACGGTTTTTCATTTCTCAGGAGACTCTTTCGTTGGCCTACAAGCTCGGCGTCATCGGCGGCGATGGCATCGGACCCGAAGTGATCGCCGAGGCGCTGAAGGTTGTGCGCGCCGCAGGTGTCGACGTCGAGACGACCGACCTCGACCTCGGCGGAGCGCGATACGTGCGCACGGGCGACGTCCTGCCCGACGACGAGCTCGAGGCGCTCCGCCGATTCGACGCCATCCTCCTCGGTGCCGTGGGGACGCCCGACGTTCCCCCCGGTGTCCTCGAGCGCGGCCTTCTCCTGAAGATGCGGTTCGGGCTCGACCAGTACATCAATCTGCGGCCGTTCACCGATCCGTCCCGGGGCCTCGACTTCGTCGTCGTGCGCGAGAACACCGAGGGCTCCTACGCGGGCGAGGGCGGCTTCCTGCGCAAGGGGACGCCCAACGAGGTGGCCACGCAGGGCTCGGTCAACACGCGCATGGGCGTCGAGCGATGCGTCCGCTTCGCCTTCGACCTGGCCCGCTCGCGGCCCCGGCGCCACCTGACGCTCGTGCACAAGACCAACGTGCTCACCTTCGCCGGCGACCTCTGGCAGAGGACGTTCGACGAAGTGGCGGCGTCGTACCCTGAAGTCACGACTTCCTACAACCACGTCGACGCTGCCTGCATCTATTTCGTGCAGGACCCGGGTCGCTACGACGTGATCGTCACCGACAACCTCTTCGGCGACATCCTCACCGACCTCGGCGCCGCCGTGGCCGGTGGCATCGGGCTGGCCGCATCGGGAAACCTCAACCCGGCCCGCACCGGCCCGTCGATGTTCGAGCCCGTGCACGGCTCGGCGCCAGACATCGCCGGCACCGGAAAAGCCAATCCCCTCGCTGCCATTCGTTCGGCGGCGATGATGCTCGAGTTCCTGGGCGAGGCCGACGCCGCCGCCCGCATCACCAAGGCGTGCTCGGAGGCGGTCGACGTCGCCGGCACCACTTCAGAGATCGGCGACCACGTCGCCGGTCGCGTATAAGGAGTTCCACATGCCCCTCGAGAAGGTCGAGAAGATCTGGATGGACGGCGACTTCGTCGACTGGGACGACGCCAAGATCCACATCCTCACGCACTCGCTGCACTACGGCAGCGGCGTGTTCGAGGGCATCCGCGCCTATCCGACCTCGCGCGGCCCTGGCGTGTTCCGTCTCACCGACCACATCAGCCGGCTGTTCATGAGCGCCAAGGTGTTCCTCATCGACATCCCGTTCACCCCGGTGCAACTGGTCGAGGCGGTCAAGGACACGATCAGGGTCAACGGCCTCGAGCAGTGCTACATCCGGCCCATCGCCTACCTGGGTTACGGCGAGATGGGGCTCAACCCCCTGCCGTGCCCGGTGAACGTCTCCATCGCCGTGTGGCCGTGGGGCACGTATCTCGGCGACGACGGCCTCGAGCACGGCGTGCGCACCAAGATCAGCTCCTGGCAACGCCACGACCCCAACGCCGTGCCGCCCGGCGCCAAGGGGACGGGCATGTACATCAACTCGTCGATGGCCAAGGTCGAGGCCCTCAAGGCCGGCTACGACGAGGCCATCCTCCTGTCGCCGCAGGGCTACGTCAGCGAGTGCACCGGCGAGAACATCTTCATCGTGCGGCGCGGGAAGATCATCACCCCGCCGGTGACGGCCGGCGCCCTCGAGGGCATCACCCAGGACTCGGTCATGACGATCGCCCGCGACCTCGGCTACCAGGTCGAGGTGGGCAACATCCTCCGCAGCGATCTGTACATGTGCGACGAGGCGTTCCTGACGGGCACCGCAGCCGAGGTCGTGCCGATCCGCGAGATCGACGACCGCGCCGTGGGCGAGCCCGGGCCGATCACCAAGGCCATCCAGGAGACGTACTTCGCCACCGTCCGGGGCGAGGTCGACCAGTACAAGGACTGGGTCGAACATGTCGGATAGCACGCCCGCGGACGTGGCACTGCCCGACGTCGTCGAAGTGTTTGACACGACATTGCGTGACGGGAGCCAACTCGAGGGCATCTCGCTCACCGTCGACGACAAGTTGCGCATCGCCGAGCAGCTCGACTGGCTGGGTGTCGACTACATCGAGGGCGGCTGGCCGGGTGCCAATCCGAAGGACGACGAGTTCTTTCGGCGCGTGCACAGCGAGTTGACGCTCGACACGAGCACGCTCGTGGCGTTCGGGTCCACCCGCCGCAAGGCCGGCAAGGTCGACTCCGACGACACGCTGCGCCACCTGCTCGAGGCCGATACGGCGACGGTGTGCATCGTCGGCAAGACGTGGGACTACCACGTCACCGCCGCCCTGGAGACGACCCTCGACGAGGGTGTCGCCATGGTCGCCGACTCCGTCGCCTTCCTGCGCGGTCAGGGCCGCGAGGTGCTGTTCGACGCCGAGCACTTCTTCGACGGTTACAAGCGCAATCCCGAGTTCAGCCTGCGTGTCCTCGAGGGCGCGGTCGAGAAGGGCGCATCGACGTTGGTGCTGTGCGACACCAACGGCGGGTCGCTGCCGCACGAGGTCGAGCGGATCGTGGCTGACGTCGCCCGCTACTTCGGCGCCGACGTCCGCATCGGGGTGCACACCCATGACGACACCGGCTGCGGCGTGGCCAACGCCCTTGCCGGAGTGCGGGGCGGGGCGACGCACGTGCAGGGCACGGTCAACGGCTACGGCGAGCGCACCGGCAACTGCAACCTGACCACGGTGATCGCCAACCTGGCCCTGAAGATGGGCGTGCAGACGATTCCGACCGACCGCATGGAGCGCCTCACCCCGGTGTCCCACCACGTGGCCGAGCTCGTCAACATGCCGCTGAACCCCCAGCAGCCGTACGTGGGCACGTCGGCGTTCGCCCACAAGGCCGGTCTGCACGTGAGCGCCATCGTCCGCCGCCCCGACGCCTACGAGCACGTGCCGCCCGACGCCGTCGGCAACGGCACCCGCTTCGTCGTCTCCGAGCTGGCGGGCAAGTCGACCCTGCAGCTGAAGGCCAAGGAGCTCGGCCTGGCGCTGGACGGTCCGACGCTGTCGGAGGTCGTCGACGAGCTCAAGCGCCTGGAGCACGAGGGCTATCACTTCGAGGCGGCCGACGGGTCGCTGGAGCTGCTGCTGCGCCGGGCCACCGGGTGGGAGCAGGACTTCTTCCGCATGTAGTCGTTCCGGGTGATCACCGACGAGATCGGCGA
>CADDZP010000311.1 GCA_902812475.1 Actinomycetota bacterium
CCCATGCGGACCCGGACCTCGCAATCGTCGGGCCAGCCGTAGGCGCCCAACGCCAGCTGGGCGGTCACGGCTGGCCCGACGATTGCGAGGTCCGGGTCCGCATGGGCGTGCACACGGGCGAGGCCGAGGTGGTCGACGGCGACTACGTCGGCGTGGCCGTGCACGCCGCCGCCCGCATCTGTTCCGCCGCCCATGGCGGGCAGGTGCTGGTCTCCGACGTCACCCGGGCCATCGCCGAGCCCGAATTGGCCGGCGACTCATCATTCGTCGAGCTCGGTCGCCACCGGCTCAAGGACCTCGACGAGCCCATCGCCCTCAGCCAGGTCGTGCATGCTGGGCTCGAGCGCGAGTTCCCCCGGCTGCGCCTCGACGCCGTGCCCGGCAACCTGCCCAAGCAAGCGACGCGCTTCGTGGGCCGCGACGCCGAGCTGCGCGAGGCGGCCGCCCAGCTGTCCAGCGGCGCCCGGCTGGTCACGTTCTCGGGCAGCGGTGGCTCCGGGAAGACCAGGCTGGCGTTGCAGGTGGCGGCCGAGGTCGTCGACCGTTTCCCCGACGGCGCCTGGCTGGTCGAGCTGGCCAGCGTGGCTGACGAGTCGCAGCTGCCCCATGTCCTCACCACGACGTTGGGCGTGCGCGAGGAGTCTGGCTGCCACCTCGAGTCGACGCTGGCCGAGGCGCTGGCGCCCAAGCGGCTGCTGCTCGTCCTCGACAACTGCGAGCACGTGCTGACGGGCACGGCGGAACTTACCGACCTGCTCGTCCAGGCGTGCCGCGGCGTGCAGGTGATGGCCACCAGCCAGGAGGCCCTCGGCGTCCCCGGCGAGGTCGTGTTCCGCGTGCCGCCGATGCCGCCCGCCGAGGGCGTGGAGCTGTTCGCCGACCGGGCGCGCCTGCGCAATCGCGGCTTCGGGCTGAGCGATGACAACCGCGACACCGTGGCCGACATCTGCCGCCGCCTCGACGGCATCCCCCTCGCCATCGAGCTGGCGGCGGCCAGAGTCAACGTCCTGACGCCGGCGCAGATCCTCGACCGCCTGGGCGACCAGTTCCGGCTGCTCACCGGCGGCGACCGCACAGCCGTCCCTCGTCAGCAGACGCTGCGGGCAGCCGTCGACTGGAGCCACGAACTGCTGTCGAAGGACGAGCAGACGCTGCTGCGCCGGCTCGCCGTGTTCAGCGGCGGGTGGACCCTGGAGGCGGCCGAAGCGGTCGCCGCCGGCGACGGCATCGACGCCCTCGACGTGCTCGACCTCCTCGACCACCTGGTCGCTCGGAACCTGGTCGTCGTCGAGGAGCAGGACGGCGCCGCCCGCTACCGGCTCCTCGGCAGCATCCGCCAGTACGCCCAGGAGAAGCTGGTCGACGCCGGCGAGGTCGTCGAGTACCGGCGCCGGCACCTGGAGTTCTTCGCCGAGCTCGTGCGCCGGTGCGAGAGCGAGCTCATCGGGCCCGACCAGGCGGCGTGGCTGGCCCGGCTGGCGACCGAGTACGACAACGTGCGGGCGGCGCTGGACTGGGCGGGCTCGGGGGCGGCGGGGAGCGGTCTGCTGCTCGACATGGCCGGGCGCCTCTGGCGCTTCTGGCTGGTGCGCGGGCCGTGGCGCGAGGGCCGGGCGTGGATCGCCCGCGGCCTCGAGGTCGACGGTCTTTCCGCGCCAGCACCGGTGCGGGCGAAGGCCCTGGCCGCGGCTGGTGGCCTGGCCGTCGAGCAGGGCGACCTCGACGCTGCGGAGCCGTTCCTCGGCGAGAGCCTGTCTCTGTGGCAGCAGCTGGGCGACATGGCCGGCACCGCCCACGTCCTGAACTTCCTCGGCTCGCTG
This sequence comes from Actinomycetota bacterium, assembly GCA_902812475.1. Taxonomy (GTDB): domain Bacteria; phylum Actinomycetota; class Acidimicrobiia; order Acidimicrobiales; family AC-14; genus CADDZP01. Next base: position 1,821 of record CADDZP010000311.1, read on the forward strand.
GCCATGGCCCGCTTCGAGTACGACGCGGCGCGTGCGTACCTGCGCGACGCCTTGGAGATGCGCCGCGCCATCAACGACGAGCGAGGTGTGGCCGTTTCCCTCCGGAACCTCGGTCTCCTCGCTGCCCTCCAGCGTGACTTCCAGACGGCCCGCGCCCTCTACGAGGAGGCGCTGCCCCTGGCCCGCCGCCTCGGCGACAAGCGCGTCAGCGCCACCATCACCCAGGCCCTCGCCATCGTCGTGTTCGAGGACGGCGACCTCGACGGCGCCCGGCGCCTGGCCGACGAGGGCCTCGCCATCGACAAGGAGTTGGGCAACCGCCAGGGCATCGCCGAGCATCTGACCGTGCTGGCCGGCGTGGCGCGCGCCGAAGGCGACGGCGACACGGCGTCGGCCATGTTCGCCGAGGCCCTCACCATCTGGAAGGGGCTGGCGGCGCGTGACGCCGAGGCCCGTGCCTACACGACGCTCGGCGACATGGCGCTGTCCCGCAACGACTACGAGATGGCGCGCACGTACCTGAGCGCGTCGCTGGCGGCCTGGCGCTCCTTGGGTGACGACGCCGCCGTTGCCCGCATCCTCAATCTGGCCGGCTGGGCGGCCGCCATGCAGGGCGACCTTCGTCGGGCCCGCGCCATGTGCGAGGAAGCGCTCGACGTGGCCGCCCGGGTCGGCGACGAGGGGCAGCGGTCGGCCACGCTGCACAGCTTGGGCGAGGTTGCCCGCCTCGAAGGCGACCTGGCCGAGGCGCGCCGCCACTTCGAGGAGAGCCTGCACCTGGCCCAGGCCTCGGGATGGCGAACGGTGCTCTGGTGGCCGGTGCACAGCCTCGGCGCCCTGGCCCGCGCCGAGGGCGACCTCGACGAGGCACGCGAGCGCCTGCGCGAGGCCATCGCCCTGTGTCCCAAGCTGGCCCGCCGGCCCCGGTTGAGCGACTGCCTCGAGGACCTGGCCGCCGTGAATTACGCCGCCGGGGAAGTCCACCGCGCTGCCGTGCTGCTCGGGGCGGCCGACGCCCTCCGGCGCGCCGCCAACACGCCGGTGCCCCCTGTCATGCGCGCCGAGGTCGACGACCTGATCGCCGACGTTCGCGGCTCGCTGGGTACCGACCGCTTTCAGGAACAGTGGACGATCGGGCAGTCGCTCACCGCCGAGGCGGCTGTGGAACTGGCGCTGGCAACCGCCACATAGGATTCCGCCATCCTGACGGAGACGCGGCTGACGGAGGACCGGCCCGTTCGACCTGTTCGCACTCGGAGCCGTGTCGGCCCGATCGACGGGTTGCGTGGCCTCGCCTTGGTGGCGGTGCTGCTGTACCACGCGGCGCCGGGGACGGCGCGCGGCGGCTTTCTGGGCGTCGAGGTGTTCTTCGTGCTGTCGGGCTACCTGCTCACGGCCCTGCTCCTCGACGAGCACCGCCGCACGGGTGACATCGAGCGCCGGTCGTTCGCCCTGCGCCGGGTGCGACGCATCTACCCCGGGCTGCTGGCGCTGCTCGCCGCCCTCGTCCTCTTCGTCCCGGTGCTGGACTACGCCAACTCGCACCGCTTGCCACTCGACGTGCTGTCGTCGGTCGTCGGCCTCACCAACTGGCGCCTGATCGCCGAGGGATCGTCGTACTTCGCCCACCTCGGCAACCCGTCGTTCGTTCGTCACCTGTGGTCGATCGCCGTCGAGTTGCAGTTCTATCTCCTGTGCCCGTTCCTCGTCGGGTGGCTGGCCCGGCACACGCCCCGCTTCGCCATCCGGGTGCTGGTCGCGGGGATCGCGGCGTCGGCGACGCTCATGGCCCTGCTGTACAGGAGCCCCGACCCGTCGCGGGCCTACTACGGCACCGACACGCGGATCGGCGCCCTGCTGGCCGGGTGCCTGGTGGCCGTGCTTCTGTCACGCCGCGGCGACCCCATCGGGCCCCGTGACCGCACGATGGCGTCGCAGCTGGCGGCCCCGGTCGCCCTCGCCGTCCTGCTCGCCCTCTTCGCCTTCGCCGACGAGACGGCCCGCCTGCTGTACCCGGCCGGCTTCCTCCTCACCCAGGCGGCGACAGGCACGATCATCGCCGTCGCCCTTCGTCCGGGGTGGCTCCCGACCGCCCTCGCCCACAAGGTCCCGAGGTGGCTGGGGCGGCGCTCCTACGGGATCTACCTTTGGCACTGGCCGCTGGTCGTGCTCACGCTGCACTGGTCGTCGCGCCTGGCCGCGGGCGTCGTCACCATCAGCAGCGCCATCGTCCTCGGCGCCCTGTCGTGGGGACTGGTCGAGAAGCGGTTCATGCATGCTTCCCGTCGCCGGGTGCGGCTGAGCCTGCAAGCCCGACGAGCCCGTTCCGTGGCGATCCTGTCCGCCGTCGGCCTCGCCGTCGTCCTGCTGGCCCGCGTGCCCGCCACCGACCCCATCGCCCACAGCCTTCAGGTCGGCCAGGACGTGCTGGCTCGTCAG
>CADDZP010000312.1 GCA_902812475.1 Actinomycetota bacterium
GGGGCGGGCGGCCCGGCGGCGGCGCGCAACGCCGGCTGGCGTGCGGCGACCGCCGAATGGGTCGCCTTCGTCGACGACGACGTCGTCCCCGGCGCCCGCTGGCTCGACGACCTCGCCGCGGATCTGGCGGCGGCTCCCGCCGATGTCGCCGGCGTGCAAGGAGCTCTGCGCGTGCCGCTGCCTGCCGATCGCCGGCACACCGACTGGGAGCGCAACGTGGCCGGTCTGGCGTCGGCCCGGTGGGCCACGGCGGACATGGCGTACCGGACGCGTGTGCTCCGTGAGGTCGGCGGCTTCGACGAACGCTTTTCCCGTGCCTACCGCGAAGACGCCGACCTCGCCCTGAGAGTGCTCGACGCCGGCTACCGGCTCACCGTCGGGCGTCGAACCGCCGAGCATCCCGTCGGTCCGTCGTCGTTCTGGACGAGCGTGCGTCTGCAGCGCGGCAACGCCGACGACGCCTACATGCGGGCCAAGCACGGCCGCGCCTGGCGCCAGAAGGCAGCGGCACCAGCGGGACGCTTCTCTCGCCACGTGGCCACGAGCGGCGCCGGGATCGCAGCTGTCTCCCTTGCTGCGACCCGACGCCGACGGGCTGCAGCTGTCGCCGGTGCGGCGTGGGCCCTGCTGACGGCCGAGTTCGCAACGAGGCGCATCGCCCCTGGGTCCCGCACACCGGCGGAGCTCGCTCGCATGGTGGTCACCAGCGTCGCCATCCCGCCCGCGGCCGTGTGGCACCGGCTGCGCGGTGAGGCGCGCTCCCGGTCTTTGCGGAGGGATGTGCCGGCCGCCGTGCTCTTCGACCGGGACGGCACGCTGATCCGCGACGTGCCGTACAACGGTGACCCGGCGCTGGTCGAACCGATGCCCGGCGCGGCCGAGGCTCTCGATCGGCTGCGGACGACCGGCGTCGCCGTCGGCGTCGTCTCCAACCAGAGCGGCGTCGCCCGAGGGCTGCTGACCCAGGCCGACGTCGACGCCGTGAACGGCCGCGTCGACGACCTGCTCGGCCCGATCGATACGTGGGCGGTGTGCACGCACGGGCCTGACGACCGCTGTGGCTGTCGCAAGCCGGCGCCGGGGCTGGTGCTGCAGGCCGCTCGGGTACTCGGCGTCATGCCGGAGCGTTGCGCCATGGTCGGCGACATCGGCTCCGACGTCGTCGCTGCCCGCGCCGCAGGCGCCCGGGCGATCCTCGTGCCCACGGCGGTGACGCGTCCCGAAGAGGTGGCGGACGCGCCCGAGGTCGCCACCGACCTCACCGACGCCGTCGACCGACTGCTGGGGCGGGACCGATGAGCCACGTGCTCGTCGCCCGCCTCGACAGCCTGGGCGACGTCCTCGTCACCGGGCCCGCCATTCGGGCTGTCGCAGCGCGCGCCGACACGGTCACGATGCTGTGCGGCCCGGGCGGCCGGGCGGCTGCCGAGCTCCTGCCCGGCGTCGACGACATCGTCCAGTTCGAGGCGCCGTGGATCCTCGCTGAGCCCGCTCCGGTCGACGGCGGCGAGATGCTCGAACTCGTCGGCCGCATCTCCGTGTTGGGCATCGACGCTGCGGTCATCTTCACGTCGTTCCACCAGAGCCCCTTGCCGCTCGCCCTTCTCCTGCGGATGGCGCACGTACCCTTCGTCGCCGCCATCAGCACCGACTATCCGGGCTCGCTGCTGGACGTCCGCCATCTCGTACGTGACGACATCCACGAGGTCGAGCGTGCGCTCTCTTTGGCCAAGGCGGCCGGCTTCCCGCGTCCACTGGGCGACGACACCCGACTGGCCGTGCACCTGGAGGAGCGGGAACGCACGCCGCTCGAGGTTGAACTCGGGCCGCCGTACCTCGTGGTCCATCCCGGTGCGTCCGTCTCGGCGCGTGCCTGGGCGCCGGAGCGCCACCGCACGCTCGTGCACGCGCTCGTAGACAGCGGCCGCCACGTCGTCGTCACCGGTGGTCCGGCCGAGCGGGCGCTGACCGCCTTCGTCGCCGGGAGCGGCGGCGTCGACCTGGGCGGCCGGCTCGATCTTCCGGCGCTGGCGTCGGTCATCGGCAACACTGGGCCCGCCCACCTTGCCGCTGCGATGAGCACGCCGGTCGTCTCCCTGTACGCGCCCACCGTGCCAGCCGTGCGGTGGCGCCCGTGGCAGGTCCCCCACGTGCTGCTGGGCGCGCAGGACATCGGCTGTGCGGGCTGCCGGGCGCACGTGTGCCCCGTCGGCGGTCATCCCTGTCTCGACATCGAGGTCAACGAGGTGCTCGACGCCCTCGAGTCGCTGGCCGTCGAGGTGCCGGTCGCATGAGAGTTCTCCTCTGGCACGTACACGGCTCCTGGACGACCGCCCTCGTGCACGGACACCACGAGTACATCGTCCCCGTCCTTCCCGACCGCGGTCCGGACGGCCGGGGCCGAGCTCTGACGTGGTCGTGGCCGGAGTCGGTCATCGAACTCACACCTGAAGCGCTCCGCGAGACAGACGTCGACGCCGTGCTCCTGCAGCGGCCACACGAGGTCGAACTGGCCGAGGAGTGGCTGGGGCGCAGGCCCGGGCGTGAGGTGCCCGCCGTGTACGTGGAGCACAACGCCCCGCAGGGCCGCATCGCCGAGATGCGTCATCCCGTGGCCGACCGGCCTGACCTCACGCTCGTCCACGTCACCCACTTCAACGATCTGTTCTGGGACGCCGGGTCGACGGCCACCCGCGTCATCGAGCACGGCGTCGTCGACCCGGGGCCGCGGTGGACGGGCGAGGTGGCGGCTGCGGCCGTCGTCGTCAACGAGGCCAAGCGGCGAGGTCGAGTGACCGGCACCGACCTGCTGGCGACGTTCGCCCGGCATGCACCGCTCGACGTATTCGGCATGGGGGCGAGCGAGGCCGTCGAAGAGATCGCTGCCCCACACCCCGTCGAGCCGCACGACGACCTTCCCCAGGGCCGGCTGCACGCCGAGATGGCGCGCCGCCGCGTCTATCTGCACCCGGTGCGGTGGACGTCACTCGGCCTCTCGCTGATCGAAGCCATGCACTTGGGCATGCCCGTCGTCGCCCTGGCGACAACCGAGGTGGCCGAAGCGGTGCCGCCCGAGGCGGGCGTGGTGTCGACACGGGTCGAGACACTGGTCGACGGAGTTCGTCGCTTGTGCAACGAGCCCGAAGAGGCGGCCGTAATGGGAAAGGCGGCGAGGGAGGCCGCTCTCGACCGCTACAGCCTCGACCGGTTCCTCGGCGACTGGGACGAGCTCCTCGAGGAGGTGACCGCGTGAGAGTCGCGATGGTGTCCGAGCACGCCAGCCCTCTTGCCGTGCTCGGCGGCGTCGACGCCGGAGGCCAGAACGTGCACGTCGCCGCCCTGGCGTCCGAACTTGGGCAGGCCGGCATCGAGGTGACCGTGCACACCCGCCGCGAGGACCCGTCGGTACCGCCGCGCGTGCGCTTCGCCCCGGGCGTCACGGTCGTCCAGGTGGACGCCGGCCCGCCGACGCCTGTTCCCAAGGACGAGCTCCTCCCGTACATGCGCCAGTTCACCGCCGAGCTGGAGGAGCAGTGGCTGCGGCGTCCGCCCGACGTCGCCCACGCCCATTTCTGGATGTCGGGCATGGCCGCGCTGGTCGCCGGACGGAGGTCCGGCATCCCGGTGGCGCAGACGTTCCACGCCCTCGGCGTCGTGAAGAAGCGTCACCAAGGGGCGAAGGACACCAGCCCGGCACGGCGCGTTCGGATCGAGCGGGAGCTGGCGTGCAACGTCGACCGCATCGTGGCGACGTGCAGCGACGAGGTGTTCGAGCTGGTCCGTCTCGGTGCCGACGTGGCCGACATCAGCGTCGTTCCGTGCGGGGTCGACGTCGAACGGTTCACGCCCGACGGCCCGGTGGAGCAGCGCGGCCGGTTGGCCCACCGCATCGTGGCCGTCACCCGCCTCGTCGAGCGCAAGGGCCTCGACACCGTCATTGAAGCCCTGCCGCTGCTGCCCGAGACCGAGCTCGTCGTGGCCGGCGGCCCGGCGTCGGCGGGCCTCGCCGAGGATGACGAGGCGTGCCGGCTCCGAGCGCTCGCCGAGCGGCTCGGCGTGGCCGACCGCGTGGAGCTCCGTGGCCGCGTCGACCACGATCACGTGCCCGCCCTGATCCGCTCGGCGGACGCAGTCGTGTGCGTGCCGTGGTACGAGCCGTTCGGGATCGTGCCCCTCGAGGCCATGGCGTGCGGCGTACCCGTTGTCGCCTCGGCCGTCGGCGGCATGGTCGACAC
>CADDZP010000313.1 GCA_902812475.1 Actinomycetota bacterium
GACCGTGACTGTCCCGCGGGCGACCCCTGAATCGACGCCGGGCGTGCCCGCCGTGCCCGCCCCGCCCGCCGCCAAACCTTCGGCAAGCAGGTGGGGTCTGCTCGGTGCCCTTGCCGCCGTCGTGGTTCTCATCGTCGTGGGTCTGGTCGTCTTCCTCGGCAGCGGGGGCGGCGGGCCGACGAGGACGACGATCGGGCCGAGGGCCGTCCATGTGTCGGCGCGCCAAGCGTGGACGGATACGGGGATCGTGTTGCGACCGGGAGACGACGTGTCGATCACGGCGACGGGCACCGTCTACCCCGACGCCGCCTTCCCGCAGTACGCGGCGACGCCCGACGGCGTGCCGAACCATCCTGACTTCCGGAAGTCCAACGTCGTCGGTGACGTCGACCACAGTGGTCTCATCGGACGCGTCGGCGAAGCGGGGGCGCCGTTCGTCGTCGGCCACTTCGACCAGTTCACGGCCCAGGCCGCGGGCCGGCTGTTCCTCGGCGTCAATGACGTGGGTGTCGAGAACAACGCCGGCGCGTTCGACGCCAACGTCACTGTCACCCGGAAGAGATGACCGACGAGTACCGGTCGATTCTGTACGAGGTCGACGGCCGGAAGGCTCGCATCACGCTCAACCGGCCTGATCGCCTCAACGCCATCGACGCCGCTATGCCCGACGAGATTCGCAGCGCCGTCGAGCGGGCCAACGACGACCCCGAGGTCCACCTCATCGTCGTCTCGGGTGCGGGCCGGGCCTTCTGCGCCGGCTACGACCTCAAGCAGTTCGCCGAGACGGCCGGACGTCACCAGCAGGGCCCGGTGTGGGACCCGATCAAGGACTACCGCGGCATGCGGCGCAACACCGACGACTTCTTCGCGCTGTGGCGATCGCTCAAGCCCACTCTCTGCAAGGTCCAGGGCTACGCCGTGGCCGGCGGGAGCGACATCGCCCTGTCGTGCGATCTGGTCGTGATGGCGGACGACGCCGCCATCGGATACATGCCGGCGCGGGTGTGGGGCTGTCCCACGACGGCCATGTGGGTGTTCCGGCTGGGTGCGGAGAAGGCCAAGCGCATGCTGCTGACGGGCGACACCATCGACGGCCGTACCGCCGCCGAGTGGGGCCTGGTGCTCGAGGCGGTGCCGCCGTCGGAGCTCGACGCCCGGGTCGAGGAGCTGGCCGACCGCATGGCGGGGGTGCCCGTCAACCAGCTGGTGATGCAGAAGCTCATGATCAATCAGGCGTACGACAACATGGGCCTGCAGGGCACGCAGCTGCTGGCCACGCTGTTCGACGGCATCGCCCGCCACTCGCCCGAGGGGCGCTGGTTCAAGCAGTACGCCGAGGACCACGGCTTCCCCGCCGCCGTCGAGTGGCGTGACTCCGGCAGGTGGATCCCCGAAGGCGGCGCGGAATGAGCGGCCTCTCCGAGCAACTGGTCGACGGGCTGAACGCGAGTTACGGCGTCCACGCCAGGTCACGGGCGGCGCACGCCAAAGGCGTGCTGTGCGCAGCGACGTTCACGCCGACGGCTTCGGCATCGGCGTTGAGCCGCGCGCCGCATTTCGCGGGTCCACCGGTGCGGGCCCACGTGCGCTTTTCAAATGGCAGTGGCAACCCGACGGTGCCCGACAGCACACGCGACGCGCGCGGCATGGCTGTGAAGTTCTACCTGCCCGACGGTGGCACGACCGACATCGTCGCCATCACCCTGCCGGTGTTCTTCACGCGCACCCCCGAGGACCTCATCGCCTTCAACCAGGCGCGCCGTCCCGATCCGGCGACGGGGGAGCCCGACGCGGCGAAGGTCGGCGCCTTCCTGGCCGAGCATCCGGAGTCCGTGCCGGCCGTGACTGCCGCCATCACCCACCCGACGCCGGCCAGCTACGCAGCGTTGACGTACCACGCCCTGCACGCCTTCGGCTTCGTCGCCTCCGACGACACCGTGCGCTACGGCCGTTACCACCTGGTCCCCGACGGCGGCGAGGAGATACTCGACGAGGAGGAGGCCGCTGGCAAGCCGGCTGACTACCTCCGCGACGAGTTGAACGACCGGCTGGCGGGCGGTCCAGCCAGGTTCGCTCTCGACGTGCAGCTCGGCACCGCCGACGATCCCATCGACGACCCGACGGCCGAGTGGCCACCCGACCGCGAGGTCGTCCGCATGGGCACCATCGACATCACCGGTCTGGCCTTCGACCGCGAGGGCGAGGGGGACGTCCTCGTCTTCGACCCCACCCGCGTCCCCGACGGCATCCGCCTCAGCGACGACAAGATCCTCCTGGCCAGGCCGGGCGCGTACTCGGTTTCCGTTACACGCCGGACTTCGGGGTAAGCGACGCGGCCACGTCGGTCACTGGTTGGCCGCCTCAACTACGGCTCCGAAGGGGCGACTCGCGCTTTCAACGGCCCGTGTGGCTGTTGGCCTGCTCCGGTTGCGTAGGTATGCCCGAATTGGAACAGCCATTCCAGCCCTTCAAACTCGTGCGCGGTCAGGCCTTGCGAACGGGGTCACCGAGCCGCACGGTCCCGGGTGAGACGACCCGGGCGTTGATGCCGCGGAGGTTCAGTTCGCGGCCGACGGGGGAGTTGACGAAGCGCAGGGCGTCCTTGCCGAAGCGGGCGGCGAACTTGGCGCAGCCCGTGTGGGGCGCGGCGCTCACCTCGATGACGGCGTCGCCCACGCGCAGCCGCGTCCCCGGCGGGATGTTGTCGGTGCTGATGTCGAAGTCCACGTACAGCTGATCGCCGGCCAGGCCCCCGTGGTCGCTCCCTCCGGCGACGAGGACGGCAGCCCGGGCGTTCATCAGGGTCAGCTGTCTCTCGGGGTCGGGGCCCGCTCCCGTCCGCTTGCTGATGCGCTCGTTCCAGGTGTCGCCCATCAAGCCGTGGGCAGGGTCGAGCTGGGCCTCGTCGACGACCTCGCGCTCGTTCTCGGCCGGCCGGCGCACGATGAGCTCGACCGACCCGTCGTCGCTGGGGGCGTTGCGGACGTGGTCGAGGCCGGCGTGCAGGTCGTCGGTCGCCAGATGGGCCATCCCCCGATGATGGCGGCCCAGCCGAACGTCCGCCACTGGACGTACGTCACACTCCCGTCGTGCGCCCCGGGGAGTAGGGAGGGGCGCTCCTTGGGACGGACGTTCTTGCCCGTCCAGAGGGCCTACCGTTCGGCTGTGGTCGCGACCAGGACACCGCCGCGTGTGCCCGAATGGCCACAGACGCTGCCGAGAGACGTCCTCGTCGCCGTCGGCATCGCCATCGTGCAGGTCGCCGGCAGCTTTGGCGCTGCACATGGGCAGACCGGGCACCGCCACATCGACGCCTTCGCCATCGCGCTCCTCCTGCTCGGGCCGGCAATGCTTGTCTTCCGGCACCGCGTGGCCGCCCTCGTGCTCGCTGGCGTCCTCGCAGTCACGCTTGTCTACGACGCCCTGAACTATGGCCACGGGCCGATCTTCCTGTCGCTCATCGTCGCCTTCTTCACCGCCGTCACCTCGGGCCGGCGGCGGGGTGCAATCGTCTCCTTGTTCGTCGGCTACGCCGGCTTCATGTGGCTCGGCTGGGCCGTCGGCACGAAGGGGTTCCCGAGTCTCGGCACGATGGTCGCCGTCGCCATCTGGCTGGCCTGCCTGTTCGCCGTGTCAGAGATCGTTCGCATCCGCCGAACGAGCGCCGCGGAGGCGTGGCGCATCCGGGAGGAGGAGGACCGCCGCCGCGCCAGTGAGGAGCGCCTGCGGATCGCCCGTGAGCTCCACGACGTGCTGGCCCACAACATCTCGATGATCAACGTCCAGGCGGGCGTGGCCCTCCACCTCATGGATGAGCAGCCCGAGCAGGCGCGCACGGCGCTCACCGCCATCAGGGACGCCAGCAAGGATGCACTTGCCGAGCTGCGGTCTGTGCTCGACATCCTGCGCCAGTCCGGCGAGGCGCCGCCCCGCACGCCGACCGCGGGCCTCGATGACCTGCCGCAGTTGATCGCCGGGACCGAGGCGGCCGGGCTCAGCGTCCATACCAACGTGCAGGTGCCACCTCATCCGCTGCCGTCGAGCGTCGACCTGGCCGCCTACCGGATCGTGCAGGAGGCGTTGACCAATGTGACCCGCCACGCCGGCGCGACCGAGGCCTCGGTGCGGATCGTCCAGCGCGACGGCGTGCTCGACGTCGAGGTCGTCGACGACGGTCGCGGCGGCCCGACGTTCGCCAGCGCCCACGGCGCCGGGAGCGGCATCGCCG
>CADDZP010000314.1 GCA_902812475.1 Actinomycetota bacterium
CAGCACGCCTGCGTCGTGGACCGATCGCTTCCGGTAGGCAAGCCCGACGACCGTCACGACGACGGCGATCCACAACAGGAGCGACGCCGAGTCGACCCAGCCGTAGTGGCCGGCAGCCACGACATAGGCCCCGGACCGGAACACGATCGGACGAGAGCCGGCGAGCAGCAGGAGCGAGCCGATGAGGCTCTCGACATGGAAGCCGGTGCCCTTGCGGTAGTCGAGGAAGGCACGAAAGCCGGTGGTCGAAAACGCGTACCAGCCGACGAGCAGGACTCCCGACACCGCCACCGGTACCACGACCTCGCGCCACCGTGTCCGCCATGCCGACGAGGCGAGCACGACGCCGGGCCACAACTTCGAGAAGACACCGAGGACGATCCACGCGCTCGCCGGGCGCCGGCGCTGGATCCACAGCAACGCCAGCGCCGCGAAGAGGACGGACATGAAGTCGAACCGGAACCACGCCAGCAAACCGATCGGGAGGGCGGCGGCCGTCCAGTAGAGGACCACGCCTTCGCGCTGCTTCGGCCGGCACCGGCAGAGCACTTCGAGGGTGGCGAGCTCGAAGCTGGCCATCACGACACCGAGAAAGATGGCGAACGCCGTGTCGTCCGAGAACAGGGCAGCGGCGGCGACGGGAACGACCGTCAGCGGCGGGAACTCCCAGAGGAAGTTCCGGTACGGGAGGTGGTGGACGCCGAGAGTGTGCCAGTTGTTCCAGAAGTGGAACGCATCGTTCGTGTAAATCTGCGGGAAGGCGTGGACGACCAACGCGACGAGCGCGACCCGCACGAGGACTTGGAACAGCACACCGAGGGCGCGCCTTCCGGCACCGCCGCCGTCGCGTTGCGGTGGGCGGCCGGCGCCGTCGTGCTCTACGCCGTCCTCCTCGGGGTGTTCGCCGCCCACTACTCGGGGCCCGAGTGGTTTCTCCATCTGGGCCACAACAATCGCGCCAACCTCGAGTTCGCCCGCAAGGAGTTCGGCCCCGACGTCGTCGTCCCCCATCACGACGGCCACGACGGCCGGTACTTCTGGGCCCTCGCACGCGACCCGCTGCTCGTTCATCCGCGATTCGACGCCCGCCTCGTGGACCGACCGGTGTACCGCTTCCAGCGGGTCGCCTATCCCCTCGTCGCCGCACCGTGGCGGGCGTTCGGCGAGCGTGCCCTCCTCTGGGGGCTCATCGTTACCAATCTCGTGATCGCCGGGGCCGGCACTTTCATCGCTGTGCTCCTCGCGCTCGAGGTGGGGGCGCCGGCGCGCGCGTCGCTGGCGTTCGCGCTGAACCCGGCCGTGCTGATCGCCGCCCTCGGCGATCTCAGCGACGCACTCGCCGTCGCCGCTCTCCTTCTCGCTGTCCTCCTGGTCCTCCGGCGCCGCATCGGGTGGGCGCTCCTCGCCGGAGCCGTCGCCGGGCTGGCCAAGGAGCCGATGCTCCTGGGCGTACTGGCGCTCGCTGCGTTCGCCCCGCGGCTCACGAGGCGCCAACGGCTCGCCGTCATCGCCGTGCCGGCGGCCGCCGTTGCCGCCTGGGCTCTCTACATCCGGTGGCGCCTCGGCTGGCCGGCGACCAGCATCCAGGAGTTCACCGGCCCGTTCGTCGGATTCGTCGACGCCTGGCGCCACGAGTGGTCCAAGGCCGGCAGTTGGACGGACGCCATCGCCGCACTGGCTCTCGTGCCGTTCGCGGTGGCGACCGTCGTGCGGTGGTGGCACAGGCGCACGCTCTTGCTCGGCATCGCGCTGCAGTTCGTCCTGCTCGTGCCGTTCCTGACGGCGCAGGTGCTCGACATCCTTCTCAACTCGGTGCGCGCCGTCGGGCCCGCGATCACGCTGGTCTGGATCGACCTCTACGCGCGGGCTTGGCGCGCGGGCGTCGACTGAGACCCGACGAGTCGCAGCTCCGGCGAGACGTTCACCGGCGTGCGCTTGTGGCGGGGCACGGCGCCGAAGAGACGGACGCGGAGCAGGATCCACATCGCCTCCACCCCATCGCGCCACGTGAGCTTCTTGCCGGCATCTCGCGGACGGGCCGCGTAGTGGATCGGGACCTCGAACGGCCGGTACCCACGCTTGAGGAGCTTGGCGGTGAGCTCGGCTTCCATGCCGAACCCGTGTGCCTTGACGCGCAGCGACCGGTACAGCTCCAGCGGCATCAGCTTGAAGCAGGTCTCGAGGTCGCTGATGTACGAGTTGTAGAGGACGTTCGCCAGCATGGTCACGGCCTTGTTCCCCACGACGTACCAGAACGAGAAGGCGGTGTGGCTGCCGAACGACCGCGTGCCGTACACGACGTCGGCGGCGCCGTCGAGCACCGGTTCGACCAGCAGCGGGATCTCCTCGGGGGCGTACTCCAGGTCGGCGTCGCACGGCACGATGTAGTCGCCCGTCGCATGGTCTGCCGCCGTGCGGATGGCAGCGCCCTTGCCCCGGTTCGAGCCGTGGCTCACGACGCGCACGCGCCCGTCACGCACCGATGCGATGGCCGCCGCCGTGCCGTCGGTGCTCCCATCGTCGACGACGACGAGCTCGATCGGGCACTGGTACGGCGTGGCCAGGACGCGCCGCATCGAGTCGACGACCGTGGCCTCCTCGTTGAAGACCGGCATCAGGATCGAGAGTTTCATGGCGAGGTCGCTTGCCTTCATTCGCTTCTGCAGCGATATGTCGACGTGATCGCGGCCCCGCTTTATGAGTCGTTGGGCCTATGTCCGTTCTGAGGCAATTAGGTCTGCGGTCGCAGGCTCTCGATCCACGCCCAGGCCTTGTCGACCTCACCAGCCAGCGCTGACTCGGGCCCCGAGTTGTCGACGACGAAGTCGGCCTTGGACAGGCGCTCCTCACGGCTCACCTGGTTGGCCATGCGGCGGCGGACGTCGTCCTCGGGAAGGCCGCGGGCCACGGCCCGCCGGAGGGCTTCCTCGGGCGGCGTGTCGACGACGATCGTCCCGGCCAGGTCTCCCCGCCCGGACTCGACGAGCAGCGGGACGTCGAGGATGACGACGTGGTCGGTCTCGGCCTCGTCCTTGAGGCGCTCGGCAATCACCGCTCCGACCGCCGGATGGACGACCGCGTTGAGGTCCTTGAGGGCGTCGGCGTCGTTGAACACGATGGCGGCCAGCGCGGCCCGGTCGATGTGGCCGTCGTCGAGCAGGATCTCCTTGCCGAAGCGGTCGACGACGCCCTGGTACGCCGGCCCTCCCGGTTCGACGACCTCCCTGGCGATGGCGTCGGCGTCGACGATCACCGCGCCGCGCTCGGCGAGCAGGGCGGAGACCGTCGACTTGCCGGTGCCGATGCCGCCCGTGAGTCCGACAACGAGCATGGCGGGCGACCGTATCATCGCCCCATCGCCGACGATCCCTACGCGAATGCGCCAACCGACCGCCTCGACGGCGCCCGCGACCTCGGGCGACGCGGGCGCAAGGCGTTGGCCGAGCGCATCCCCGCCGACTGGCCGCCCTACTCCCCCGGCTCGGTCAACGCCTGGCTGCTGCTCGTCACCACCAAGCCGCCGGCGTGGCAGGACGACCTCGTCCTCTGGCAGGACCACCCGCTGACGATCGGCGAGGCCAACGAAGGGTTCTTCTATCCCGACCCCCTCGGCTTCTGGGCCGAGATCCGCAAGTGGACGGTCGAGCTCCTCAAGCCCCACGCCTCCAACTGGGGCGTCAACGAGGCCCTGTCGGTGACGACGCTCGTCCACCAGGGCGACGAACCGACCCGGCTCCACAAGGCCGTCGACCTGTGCCGCCCCCGGACGATCCTGTTTTTCGACGAGCCCGCCTGGGAGCGGTCAGGCCTTTCGGGTTCGGTCCGGCCGGCGCCCCACTACATCCACGACCCGCATCGCGAGGGCCAGGTGTACGAGGGCTTCTGGGCCGTCGCCGAGGACGGCGTCGTCATCGGCAAGAGCCCCCAGCATCCGACGATGCACAACCTCTACCGAGACGACGACATGCTGGCCTACCTGCGCTCGGCGCCGGCAGCAACGGCTACCGACTAGCTGACCAGCGCCACCCCGGAGCACTTCAGCTGCATGGCGCCGACGTCGGCACCGCCGAGGGCGATGCCGAGGAGCCGGGCCAGCCGGGAGATGACCTGGCTGTCGACGGCCCGCACGACCGGGTCGATGGCCGTCAGCGTGCTGCCGGACGCGACGCTGGCGGTGACGAGCGCCGGGCTCTGGAGCAGCGTCACGTTCGAGACGTTGTAG
>CADDZP010000315.1 GCA_902812475.1 Actinomycetota bacterium
ACGTCGGCCGTCCGCGCCAGGACATGCGCAAGGGCGTGTTCCCGCCCGCCCGAGCCGACGACGCAGACCCTCACGCCTCACCTCCCGCAAACCTCTCCGAAGTTGCGTCAGCGCTCCATTTGTGTCGGTTTTCCGGCGTGATTTCCAACATCGGAGAGGTATTGGGGCGAATCACGCAGACGAGAATCACGCAGACGATCAGGCCGCGAGCGAGACCGTCTGGTCGCGGCCGGGGCCGACGCCGACGTAGCTCACGGGCACCCCGGCGAGTTGTTCGAGGAAGGCGATGTAGTCCCGCGCCGCCTTGGGCAGCTCCGACGGACGTGTGACCTTGCTCAGCTCGCAATTCCAGCCCGGCAGCTCCTCGTACACCGGCGTGACCCGGTGCAGCACCGACTGGTGGTACGGGACGTGTTCGTAGCGGGTGCCGTCGGCCTCGTAGGCGACGCAGACCTTGACCGTGTCGAACACGTCGAGGACGTCGAGCTTGGTCAATGCCACCTCGGTCAGCGAGTTGAGGCGGACGGCGTGGCGGAGCATGACGGCGTCGAACCAGCCGGTCCGGCGGCGGCGCCCGGTGTTCGTGCCGAACTCGTGACCCCGGTCGACGAGCACGTCGCCATGCTCGTCGAACAGCTCGGTGGGGAACGGCCCCGACCCGACACGGGTCACGTACGCCTTGGCGATGCCGATGATGCGCTGCAGATCCCGCGGCCCCACGCCCGCGCCCGTGCACGCCCCGCCGGCGACGGGGTTGGACGACGTCACGAACGGATAGGTGCCCTGGTCGAGGTCGAGGAACGTGGCCTGCGCTCCCTCGAAGAGCACGTACTGGCCGGCGCCCAACGCCTCGTGCACGAGGTGGACGGAGTCGTCGATCAACGGGGCCAGCCGCGGCGCCAGCTCGTCGAGATAGCGGCCGGCGATGTCGTCGGCCGACAGGGCAAGGCGGTTGAAGACCTTGGCGAGTATCTGGTTCTTCTCTTTGAGGACGACGTCGAGCTTCTGGCGGAAGATCTTGGGATCGAGCAGGTCCTGGACGCGCAGCCCCACGCGCGCCGCCTTGTCGGCGTACGCCGGCCCGATGCCCCGCTTGGTCGTGCCCAGCCTGGCCTTGCCCAGGTAGCGCTCGGTCATCATGTCGAGCTCCTGGTGGTACGGCAGGATCAGATGGGCGTTCCCGCTGACCTTCAGCCGGCTGCAGTCGATGCCCTTGGCCGTGAGGGAGTCGACCTCGTCGAGGAGCACGGCCGGGTCGACGACCACGCCGTTGCCGATGACCGGCGTGATGTAGGGGTACAGGATCCCGCTGGGCAGGAGCTGGAGGGCGAACGTCTCGCCGTCGACGACGACGGTGTGCCCGGCGTTGTGGCCGCCCTGGTAGCGCACGACCATCGCCATCTCCTTGGCGAGCAGGTCGGTGAGCTTGCCCTTGCCCTCGTCGCCCCACTGGGTCCCGACGACCACGGTTCCGGGCACGCGCGTCTCCTACGTAACTTTCCCCTGGCGGTCCGACCAGCTTAGACCGACCGCCTGGGTGTTACTTGAGGACCAGGTCGCCGTCGACGACGTCGACGTGGACAGTGCTGCCGTCGGGATAGCGGCCCTCGAGGATGGCCAGCGCCAACGGGTCGCTGATCTCCCGCTGGATCACCCGCTTCAGAGGTCGCGCCCCGTAGGCGGGGTCGTAGCCGGTCCGGGCCAGCCAGGCCCGGGCGTCGTCGGTGACCTCGAGCGTCAGGCGCCGCTCCGCCAGCCGGGCAGCAACGATGCGCAGCTGGATGTCGACGATCTTGGCGATGTCGGCCTCGGTCAGCGAACGGAACCTGATGATCTCGTCGATGCGGTTGACGAACTCGGGCTTGAAGTAGTCCCGAGGGTCACCCGGCAGGTTCGACGTCATGATCAGCACGACGTTGGTGAAGTCGACCGTGCGCCCCTGGCCGTCGGTGAGACGGCCGTCGTCCATCAGCTGGAGGAGCACGTTGAACACGTCGGAATGGGCCTTCTCGATCTCGTCGAGGAGCACGACCGAGTACGGGCGGCGACGCACGGCCTCGGTGAGCTGGCCGCCCTCGTCGTAGCCGACGTAGCCCGGAGGCGCGCCGATCAGGCGGGCGACGGTGTGCTTCTCCTGGTACTCACCCATGTCGATGCGGACCATGGCCCGCTCGTCGTCGAAGAGGAACTCGGCGACGGCCCGTGCGAGCTCGGTCTTGCCGACGCCCGTCGGACCCAGGAACATGAACGTGCCGATGGGCTTGTTGGGGTCGGACAGGCCGGCCCGCGAGCGGCGGATGGCGTTGGCGACGGCTTCGACCGCCTCCTCCTGGCCGATGACGCGCTCGTGGAGGACGTCCTCCATGCGGATGAGCTTCTGGACCTCGCCCTCCATGAGCTTGGAGACGGGAATGCCGGTCCACTTGCTGACGACCTCGGCGACGTCTTCCTCGTCGACCTCCTCCTTCAGCATGCGCTGGGTCGACTGCAGGACGTCGAGGGCCTCGGTGGCCTCCTGGACCCGGCGCTCCAGCTCGGGGATCTGGCCGTAGCGGATCTCGGCCGCCCGCTCGAGGTCGGTCTCGCGCTCGAGCTCGCTGCGCTTCTGCTCGAGCTCCTCCTTCACGGCGCGGATGCGGTCGATCGCCTCCTTCTCCGCCTCCCAGTGGGCCTTCATGGCCGACGCCTGCTCCCGCTGCTCGGCGAGCTCGGCGTCCAGGGCGTCGAGGCGCTCCTTGGACGCGGCGTCGGTCTCCTTGGCCAGCGCCACCCGCTCGATCTCGAGCTGGCGGATGCGGCGCTCGACCACGTCGATCTCGGTCGGCATGGAGTCGATCTCGATGCGCAGGCGGGAGGCGGCCTCGTCGATCAGGTCGATGGCCTTGTCGGGCAGGAAGCGCCCGGTGACGTAGCGGTTGGACAGGACGGCGGCGGCCACGAGGGCCGCGTCCTGGATGCGCACGCCGTGGTGGACCTCGTAGCGCTCCTTCAGGCCGCGCAGGATGGCGATGCTGTCTTCGACCGACGGCTCGCCGACATAGACGGGCTGGAAGCGGCGCTCGAGGGCGGCGTCCTTCTCGACGTGCTTGCGGTACTCGTCGAGCGTGGTGGCGCCGATGAGCCGGAGCTCGCCGCGCGCCAGCAGGGGCTTGATCATGTTGCCGGCGTCCATGGCGCCCTCGGCCGCGCCGGCACCCACGATGGTGTGCAGCTCGTCGACGAAGGTGATCACCTCGCCCTCGGCGTCGGTGATCTCCTTGAGGACGGCCTTCAGGCGCTCCTCGAACTCGCCGCGGTACTTGGACCCGGCCACCATCGAGCCGAGGTCGAGGGCGATCACCCGCTTGTTCTTCAGGCCCTCGGGCACGTCGCCTTCGACGATGCGCCGGGCCAGGCCCTCGACGATGGCGGTCTTGCCCACGCCAGGCTCGCCGATGAGGACGGGGTTGTTCTTCGTGCGCCGGGAGAGGACCTGGATGACGCGGCGGATCTCCTCGTCGCGGCCGATGACCGGGTCGAGCTTGCCCTGGCGGGCGGCCTCGGTGAGATCACGCCCGTACTTCTCGAGGGCCTGGTACTGGTCCTCAGGGTTCTGGCTGGTGACTCGGTGGCTGCCGCGCACGTCCCGAAGGATGTTCAACAGGTCGTCGCGCGAGACGCCCACCCTGTCGGCCATGGCCAACAGGAGGTGCTCGGTGGACAGGTATTCGTCGTGGAGCTCGGTGCGCTCGGCGTCGGCCGCCTCGACGACGTCGCGCAGGGCCCGGGACAGCTGGGGCTCATTGCCGCCGTAGGCCTTGGGCACGCGGTCGAGGGCGTCGTTCACCCGGTTGCGCACGGTCAGCGGCGGCACGCCAGCCCGCTGGAGAACGGCCAGCACCACGCCCTCCTCCTGGCCCAGCAGGGCGGCCAGCAGGTGGTCGGGGGTGACCTCGGGGTTGCTCCGGGCCCGGGCGTTGTCGATGGCGGCCTGGAACGCCTCCTGGGTCTTCAGCGTCCAGCGGTTCGGATCAAGAGCCAACTTCAGCACCTCGTAGTAGAAAACCTGACAGCATTACACTCAAGTCAAGGAGGCGGCGTCTCGGATTGTTCCCGCCAGCAGGCCCGGCGCCGCAAGTTTCCGGGCGGCGTCGGCCAGGCGAGCCGCCGCGCCGTCCTCGCCCGATTCGGTCGCCGGCGTGCTCGCCCTGCGGGCCAGGACCGCCGTGGGCGAGGAC